>JAIRLD010000109.1 GCA_031259665.1 Puniceicoccales bacterium
TAAACAAATTTATCACTTCTGTTCCCGTATTCGTCCCCCAATTCAGTAACATCAAACTCTTCCGCATGCTTTAACACGCAATACCACCAATCCGAAAGAATAAAATCTTTAGATTTTTCAACAAAATCTTCCTGCCTTGGCGACAGCGCCCTAATGTTCGTCACCCGCGGTAATTCGATTTGAATGAGATGTATTCCCCGCTTGATCGTCTGCCCAGAATTTTGATCCGTCATAACATAATGCTTCATGAATTCATCCTGCTTCATCGGGTGTGCTTGTATCTCATAGATAAAAGGGCGATCCAAATCCTCTTCCCCTTCCTTTGGCTGTATTCCTCTTATCCTCTGCGTATCATAATCTAAAAATTGTATCGCATATACCAATCGGAGGCTTTCATGCCAATCGTGTCTCTTTAAAACCTCCTCCGATAGCTGATGGGAGTAGGTATAAGCTGCATAATAAAGCGCCCGTTCATCGAACATCGCGTGCCGCTTTGCCTGCATTTCGATGATCACTTTGTCTTTTTTATCGGTTGTGGCATGAAAATCCATAAAAGCATCCCTTTTAGAAGATATAGCGATCTTATCGGAGGCTTTTTTTATTTCCGTTACCGGGTTGTCCTTGAAGTCCGGGACCACGCTATTGATCAAAGACATGGCAATTTCCTCATTGCTCATGATATGCCGGAACGCCACATCTACTATCGGATTTGCATAGCTACTTAAACCCATATTGCTTATACATTTTCATAAAAAATATTGTTTGTCAAGAAAAAATATTATGAAAAAGATAATAAGCCCGCCATTGACAACTAAAGATTGGACTTCCCACCCCACCTTCAAGTTATTCTTATCCAACTTATCCTGTAATTTCCTCCTGCTCACTTTTTTTCTGTAAATCCGAAGCTTGATCCCCCAACTTTCTGATCCATTGCACGATCGTTTGGTAGACAAATCTCCTTTGGTAAATCTCACTCATTAGTCGCGCTATCTTCCTGAATCCACTCCCCTCTAAATACAACTTCAAAGCCATTCTTTTCTCCTCTTCCCCATACTTCTTCCTATTGTCTCTTCCTATTTGCAGTCGGTTGCAACTCTTACATCGGTATCTCTGCATTTCTCCCCTTAGGCCTTCTTTCCTTAAATACGACGAACCACAGTATTTACACTCTTTCATCTCTTTTTTTACTTCTTGCATCATTATAGGTATATACTATGATATGCTTTCAGTTGTCAATGCCTATTTTTTTCGGCCAAAGGAAACATCCCAATAGACCAAATACCCGAGGTTTTAAACATTCTTTCAAAGGAACGACCGCACTATTCTCCGATCTGGAAACGGACAAAACGGCCGACACGGATGTTTTCACCGATGATCGCAATTGCCGCTGTGATATAATCGTTCACTGTTTTCTCCTGATCTTTGACAAAAGGCTGCTCCAAAAGGCAAATTTGCTGGTACCATTTGTCCAACTTCCCTTCAACAATTTTATCAATGGCGTGTTGGGGTTTACCGAAGGCCTGCGCACTCGCAATCTCCCTTTCGTTGCCGATCACATCCGCAGGAACCGTTTCCCGGGAGGCATAGGACGGATTCGCTGCCGCAATATGCATACAAATATCGCGCGCTAATTTCTTGAATTCGGAATTTTTAGCGACAAAATCGGTCTCGCAATTTAATTCCAGTAGCACACCAATACGCCCGCCACTGTGGATGTAGGACTCGATAATACCCTCATTTGCCTCGCGCCCCAGCTTCTTTGCCGCCGTCGCTACGCCTTTTTTCCTCAGAATGGTCACCGCTTCTTCAAAATTACCATCCGCTTCGACGAGCGCATTTTTACAATCTACGAACCCTGCTCCCGTACTATTCCGCAGTTCACTCACTAATTTGGCACTAATTTCTACCATTTCTTACTCCTATTCCGTTGTTTCCGAAGATTTTTCCTCCACCTTTTCCTTAACTTTTTCTTCTACCTTTTTCGTTGTACGCCTTCGCTGAGTCACGGTAGGTTTTTCACGGCTCGCGATCGCAGCTTCTTCGTCCTTATCCGTTACCTTAGCCGCTTCAATCTCAAGGGCCGCATCCATCGTTACCGCACCATGACTAGCAATTTCTTCATTCGAAATAATCTTTTTACGTCTCTTATTATCCGCCTGCTTCAGATCGTGGGCCACTAGACCAACCTGAATCGCTTCCGAAACCGTTTCGAGAATGATTCTTATGGATTTCGTCGAATCGTCATTGGCGGGAATGGGATAATTGACGCAGGTGGGATCGGAATTGGTATCGACAATTGCGACGATCGGAATATGTAAGTGATTGGCTTCCATGACGGCGATATCCTCATAATTCACATCGACCACAAACAGCGCATCGGGAAGATCGTTTACCTCTAGCATCCCCTCAAAACCGCGATGCATGCGAACCATTTGGCGACGAATAACCGAAGCCTCTTTCTTAAGCATCGTCGCTAGTGTACCGTCCGCTTCCATGGCTAAGAATCGGCGATATTTATTCAAACTACGCTTGACGGTTTCAAAATTCGTCAAACATCCACCGAGCCAACGATTGACACAAAACGGCATCCCTAAACCCGTTGCCACCTCGCGGACAATCTCTTGCGCCTGTCTTTTCGTTGCGACAAATAGAACCTTCTGACCCTTATTCGCTAATTCCTGTAAAAATACACAGGCTTGATCCAATTGTTTGTACGTTTTCTCGAGATCGATGATCGAAATACCGCTCCTATGGTCATAAATAAAGACTTTGGACTTGGGATTCCAACGCCGCTTCTGATGTCCGAGATGGACACCCGCCTCAAATAAATCACTAATGGTAATATTCATGATAAAACTCCGTACCTCCAGCGATGACACATGAATCACACAAAATGGATTCTATCCATTTTCCGAAATTTATCGACGGTATACAAACGCCGCAAGCCTGGGATAAAACTTAACTGTGCTTCCATATTCTTCCGTTTTTTCACAATTTCAAGCTATTTTTTAGAAATTTCGCCATAAATTTCTTGTAAAATATTTTGAGGCGTCGAAGCTCCGGCCGTAATGCCGATTTTTCGGTAGGGATTCAGGTTAATTTCGGCTAGATTTTTAGCGTTTTCGATCCAGAAAACTGCCCTTATTTTCTGTTTTATTTTCTCGTACAAGCGCTTCGTATTGGCCGAATGTTTCCCACCGACGACGATCACCGCATCGCAATTTTCTAATGTCCGAAGGCCGAGTTGACGTTGTTTCGTCGCTCCACAAATCGTATCAAAAATTTTAATGGGAAAGTTTTTTTGATCACATAAATCTTTTGCTGCCTCCAAAAAATCCATATCCAACGTCGACTGGCAAACGAGCATCCACGTGCTCACTTCATCAAAATTTATACATTTATCCTCCGAAATATTTTCACCCATCCGATCTTTTTTCTGTACGGCATCGATCAATTGTGCGAATTCGGCAAGATTTGCGCACACACGGATATTTTTAGAATAACCACATAATCCTTCGATCTCTGCGTGATCGCGATCGCCCAAAAGGATGATGGGGTAACCGCTATGGGCTTCGATAATTTTTGCGATGCGCCCCACGAGTGGGCAGGTACAATCCACAATCTCGCATCCTAGACGCTCCAGATAGAATCGGCGCCGCAGTGAAATCCCGTGAGCCCGAATAATAATCGTATCTTCCAGACAAATTTCCGAATGCTCCTCTAAAAGTTGCACGCCTTGCGCACGTAACTGATCGCCCACTTCCCGATTATGCACCAATTCCCCATCTAAAAAGATGTGACCGTTTTTTTTATTTTTTGCAATATGAAGCGTTTTTTCTACGGCAGCCTCCACGCCATGACAAAATCCAGCTCCCGGAGCCATAACAACTTCGTGGCTTCTGGTCACCCTATTCAAATTGAGTACGATCGCCATACTCACCAAATGGTAATACCCGAAAAGTATTGTCGATTCGTTTCGCCATATTGACCAGCGTTTTACCGGCTCCACACTGGTAAAAATGAGTAATACCTTCCCGCTTTGCCGTATTCATGCAATCCCACCAGCGTACCGGAGAGACAATTTGTTGGATTAATAGATCCTTAATTTTTTCCGGATCCGACACGACTTCCCCCGTCACGTTACTGACGACTTTCATTTTCGGAGTTTTAAAGGGTATCGCTTGTAAAAATTCCGCAAATCGATTACGCGCCGGCTCCATTAGCGAACTGTGAAACGCTCCGGCAACGTTTAAAATCATCGTTTTTCCGCCCGTTACTTTCGTTGCCATTTCGGTAGCACGCTGTATTTTATCCCGCTCACCGGACAAAACAATTTGCCCCGGTCCGTTAACATTCGACATTTCTACATCACATAAATCGCACAAATTCTTTACCGAATCGACCGTTGCACCCAAAATGGAAACCATTCCGCCACGCGTCATTATACAGGCATCCTGAATAAAATTCCCTCTGTTTCGGATAATTACTACGCCTATTTCAAAATCGAATACCTCTGCGATGGCGAGTGCCGTTACTTCGCCGATACTCAGGCCCATAGCAAGTTCAAATCGATTTTGACCGACGAGTTCCTGCAGAATTTTAGCCGCTGCAAACTGATGCACAAAGAGGGCCGATTGGCAGTAACGGCTTTCTGTCAGTTGTTCAATGGGACCTTCGAAACACAATTGCTCCAAATCATATTCAAGAATATCGCCCGCTTCTCGGAACAATTTCTCCGCCGTTCCGTAATGTTTCGCAAGCGATCGTCCCATCCCAACCGCTTGCGTCCCCTGTCCTGGAAAGATTAACCCAACCGCTTCCATTAGAATCTGTCCTTCTTAATGCAAATCCATAAAAAGTCTAGTTCTTCTTTAAACACCTCTCACCTTAGAAATCCCATTCGCAGATCACAAAACAAGAAGAGCACCGGAAACCTGTGCCATTCCATCATGAAAACATAAACAATAAACAATAAATAAAACAAAAAAATTAACGCTTAGAAAATTGAAATCGCTTTCTCGCTCCGGGCTGTCCGGGCTTCTTACGCTCCTTCTTACGACCATCGCGTGTGAGATAGCCTGCCTTTTTCAACGCAGCTCTCAACCCCATATCCATCTCACAAAGCGCCCGCGCTATACCGAGCCGAATCGCTCCCGCCTGACCCAATACGCCACCACCAAAAACATTGACGCGCACATTAACTTTCCCCTCCATACTCGATACTTTCAATGGGGAAAGAACCGTCTTTTGCGTCACCTCCTGACGACAATACTCCTCAAACGGCTTCCCATTAACGACGATCTCACCCACGCCATTCGAAATCCTAACCCGCGCTACAGAAGTCTTACGCCGCCCTGTCCCTAAAAACTCTGCTAAATCTTCATTCATGATCTCATACTATATGGTTAATGGCTTAGGCTGTTGAGCGGTATGGGGGTGCTCAGCACCTGCATACACCTTCAATTTGCGAATCATCGCATTTGCGAGACGATTTTTTTGTAACATTCCTTTCACCGCATGTTCAATAATAAATTCCGGATGCCGCTTCCGCATCTTGCCCAACGACATGCGCCGCTCATTCCCCACATACATCGAATAAAACATATACTCCTTATCTTCCTCTTTCTTACCTGTTACTTTTACTTTATCCGCATTGATGACAATCACAAAATCACCATTATCCACATGGGGTGTAAATGTCACCTTATCCTTCCCACGCAATACATCTGCAACTTTAACTGCCAATTTGCCCAATACGACACCCGCTGCATCTACAATCCGCCACGCCTTATTCTGTACGTCCTCTTTTCTTACTAAAGTTGTCTTCATGGGATAACTAACTCAATCCAACCTAGGATCCTAAAAACCCATGTCAAACTTTTCTATTAAAAAATTTTAGTCGTCTCACTTAAAAGCATTTCAACCGATTATTTTCCTCAGTTATTCCATCGCTTACCCATTCAAAAGCGAAACGCCCATTCTGAGAAAAACAAAGGTCGAAATGGGTTCTAAAATGGCAGTTAAAATGATTGTCGAACTATTAGCCGGATCCAGTCTCATCTTTTTGAGAAAAATTGGCACAAAAGCTCCCAGTACCCCCGCTAAAACCATGTTAATCGTCAGCGAAGCGAAGACGAGTATGCCCATAATTTGATTATGCGTCCATATGATGGATAATACACCAGCAGAAATACCAATGATAATCCCACTAATAAATCCTTTGCAAATTTCTTTCACGTAAATGCGCTTCACATCCGAAGGGAGTAGTTCGCCCAATGCTAGCCCCCGAATCGCAATCGATAGCACCTGCGAAGCCGAATTATCACTTAAAATCGTGATTAAATTCAGAAATGCCGCCAGAACCGCACACTGTTGAATTTGATCCGAAAATTTCGAAATAACGCTGGTACTGATCGTCGAAAACAGTAAATTGACAAATAGCCAGGGAGTACGACGCCGAACACTCGATAAAATACCATCGGTAATGTGTTCATTGCCGCCCGCACCGTATAATTTTTGCATATCGGCCGTCGCCAATTCATGTAAAATATCGATGACGTCGTCATGGGTAATGATACCGAGCAGACGCCCTTGACCATCGACAACGGGTAGCGTTTGCGCATGGGTTTCGGTCATCGTCAGGGCAACGTCCTGCTTCGACTCATCCGGATTACAGACCGACGTCATATCGCGTTCCATGATATCGGCAATACTCTGTTGCGATTTCGCCCAGATGAGACTGCGTACCGTTGTGGCTCCGACCAATCGTCGGCAACTATCGACGACGTAAAGGATATCGCTATTTTCCGTTTCATTTTTTTCGCGGCGGATGTACTGGATTGCCTGATCGACGGTCATTGTTTCGCGTAGTGTTGTGACGTAGGGGGTCATGACACCACCGGCCGTATCGGGGTCATAGCGCATGAGATTGCGCAATGTGGTTGCGAATTCCTTAGACAGTTTACTGAGGAGGCGTTCTCGGTCGCGGATTTCAACGTTCAAAAGGAGGTCAACGGCATCATCGGGTTCGAGTTCCTCGAGAATTTTGACGGCACGGTTATCGCGCATTTCGCTGAGAATTGCAGCCGAATCACAGGAGTACATTTCAGCGAGGACGAGGGAAACATCCGAGGAGGAAAGTTTACGGAGGATGAACTGTTGATCATCGGAGGAGAGGCGTTCGAGGAAGAGGCTAACGTCATAGGGCGAGGTATTAGAGAGCTTAGTGGGATCGATGGTATCGAGGCCACCGTCGACGAAATACATCAGATCGTCGAGGGAATACTGTTCCAACCGAGTAGCAACGGCATGATTTTGGATGACATCGGGCATTGTATCACAACATAAAGGGTTAGCAAAAACTAAGCTTCTTATATTTTGTGAAATGAGGGTAATGCAATAATAAATATTAGAATTTCGGAAAAAAGTTCAAATTTTGCGGAACAGAGGGTTATTCTATAAAACTTGCGCAAGCAGATACTACGAGTTGATGTGGGAGTTTTCAGGGAGTAAAGGACAATGAATTGGTTATTATTTTTACAATTATTTTCGAAGAAATATTTTCTTAAATAATTTGACAGCCTTAAGCAACTTGACAGCCACGGTTTTTCTTCCAAAGCTAGCAGGTAGAGGGTGGGAGCGAGCGGCGTCGGTACAACCGACAATGATACCGCTGACGCGGCTGACAGTGTCAGCTTCCATACCGGTCGGCACGGCCGACAGCGTTACCGCTAGCGCGTAAGTCGTAAGCAGTTGCCGATCCATTGCTGGCCAAAAGCCAGCTTTTTTGCTGGCGAAGCCAGCTCTATCACTGTCGACTGTGTCGACATCGCTGCCGATCGTATCGGCCCAGCCATACAAGCCTATAATTTAGAAATATCAAATCCGTGAAGCAATTATTGCGAAGTTATAAATCATAATGGGAATTTATTCAACAAATGTTATAACGTTTGGATTTTTGCCCCGATATGCCGCCCAACCGGCACACCCAATTCGCATTTGCGGAAGACTAAGTGGAACAGCCTCACAGATATTTGAAGTATACCCCGACTGATCCCACTTTAAAAATTTCGCTGGCTTATCTCCGCCAAACCATGTCACATGACCATCGCAGAAAACGACATAACCTCCTTTACTACCATAGAGTCCAGCCTGCTCATCCCAGGCACCATCCGTACAAAGCCCTCGGGTAAATGCTAAAGGAGTGGTAGCAGCAGGTGCATCGGACGGCAAATTTATAATTAAACAATAACTGATGGACTCTTCACGAGTAAAAAGAGCATTTGAAACATTACTAAAGCACGGTCCATTATCGTCGATAACACCATCTTCAAAACGGCAGATTGTTTCTTTCAAAACCTTAGAAGCATATTTATCACCCGGTGAAATATAAATATAGGGATCATTGAGGACCATATCCGAAGGACTGGTCTTACCAAGGCCGGCCAATTGTTCAATAAAAATTATCTGCTGATATCCCCTAGTGCCTTTTCTATCAAAACTATCAATGTCCCAACCTCGTTCGATCGCACATTCTCGCCACGCTGCAGCAATTGCCTTAAGATTAGAAACGTCCTTTAGTTTCTGCGCGCTGAGTTTAATCGCACTCATTACGGGCAGACAAATGGCTCGTAAAATTCCAATAATTGTGATCGTGAAAACGATTTCCAGCAATGTAAAAGATTGATTTTTAATTTTTACATTTCTTACGTTTTGTCGTTTTGTCGTTTTGTCGTTTTGTAAAATAAACATGCTGCAATTGTTGCGATTCGGCGAATCTTGTCAAGCAGAAAATACGAAATATTTCTGTTTTTTCTAATTGATTTTCCCCGGAAATTTCTCCCGAGAAAAATATTTCTCCAAAAAATCTTCTCCAAAAATTTAGGATTACTCGGAATAAACGAAAACAATTATTTTCACCAAAATAATTTGACAACCACC
>JAIRLD010000123.1 GCA_031259665.1 Puniceicoccales bacterium
TTAATTTTTCTTTTCTTAAATTAGCAGCCCCGCGGCGAAGCCGCGGGGCGTGTCTTTGACCCTTAGCGGTTTGATTCAGTGGCAATGCCACAGAATCAAACCGCTAAAACCGAGTCCATGGGATGGATACCCTGGCGAGGATTCTAAGGGCAAGGAGCCCTTAGGTTAGCGACGCCGATAAGTTCTCGTTCGATTTTTATGTTGCACCCATTTTTTGATTTCGGAGGGGGCGGGAGTATCCTGATTTTCGTCATCTTTTTGAAAGATTTTGTTTAAGTTGAACTTTGCTGGTTTTGGTTTAAATGTTGCATTTTCAAAGGAAGGCCGCTCATAGTCATGGGTTAAAGTAAATTCATCCGGTTTCAACGTTGGTTCTCCGGCCAATTGCCCATCCGTGAAGAAACGGTTTAGCTTGGTCCGTTTGGGATCATCCATGTTGACGATTGAAGGTGTAATGATATAAATACGTTCCATTATGCTATTGTCTCGGCTATCCGATTTAAACAAATAACCGATAAGTGGGATATCTTTTAGGAAAGGAACACCCGCGCTACCAACGCTATGGACTTCATGAAAATATCCCCCAATAAATAGACTTTGTCCTTCGAAGAGCGATGCTTCCGTATTGACCGTATTGGTTGCCGTTGCAGGGCTATTGGCATTGATACGTGCGTCTTTATCAAAAGAACCGTCTGTTACCTCGATCAACAGTTTAATTTTTGGTGCTCCGTTGCGATCAAATTCTCCGGGAATAATATGGGGAACGACGATTAATTTTGTTGAAATCGTCACGTCGTAAAGGCCTCCCGCTTTAGCACCTGTAACGGCCATATAGACGGTACTGGAACGGTCGATGACGGCACCGATATTGTCAAGTGTGATCACGGAAGAGCGTGTTAAGGTTTGCGCATTACCCACATCTTCCAAAATATTTAACGTTTCCGACAGGGAATAATTTCTGAAAAGTTTATCAAAATTCATAGTTACGCTCGCGTTTGTTTTATCGAGGAAGTTGAATGCGATGCGCTCCATACTACCGGCAGCGGCACCACCACCACCGGCAGCGGTACCTCCCGCGGCCGCACTCGTGTCCCGTTTATTAACTGCGAATGAGGACCCTACCTTGATGGCTCCGGCCTTACTAATTTCGACCACCGCGACATCAATCTTAATCGCATCCCTAGGAACATCGAGTTGCTGGATAATATTTTCAATAAAGGACATATCTTGCCGCTTTGCTTTTACGATGACCGCATTTAAGCGTGTGTCATAGGTGACAAAAATTTCGCTCAAATTGAGTGGATTTTTTTCTTCACTCTTACCGCTATTTTTATCACCCTCATTTTTACCTTTGTCCGTTTTCTTCGGTTCGTTAGTATGGTATACTGTGCCCGGAATGGCCTTTTTTTCTGTCGCCGTATTGGATTGCGAATTATCGATACTGACGCCAATATTACTGTCACCCATGGGACCTGGTAAAGCACCAACGATTTGTTGTAACATCGTTGCAACGCCGGGAATCGTCATACTGCCACCGCGATAACTTACGGACATGTCGTAAGCCCAGGCATGTTTGAGCGGGAAGGATCGAATATCGTAGACATTACTGACGCGTTCGACGACCACTTTTTTTGACAATTCTTCTAGGAGAGACATCAATTTTGGTGGTCCACTGACCACTAAAATACCTGCCGTTTCCAGAGGTCTGAAGGTTACATTGGAACTCAACCACCCTAATTGCGTAATAACTTTTACGAGCGTTCGCATTTCATCGCGGTTCATTTGGTAGACCGTTGAAGTTACCTCGCTACTCTTGTAGGCATACATCATGCTACCATCGAAAAACCAGACCAAACCGTAAGCACTGACGATATCCTTCCAAAATTGAAAAGGTGTAACATCACTGAATTTTCCATTTACCACATCACTGATGTCATCGCTTACGATGACGTCCATCGATTGTGCTGCACAAAAATTGCGAATCAGTTCTTTCAAATCCTGATTTTTGGCGAAGTGGTAATATCCCGATGTTTTCCAGGGAAGGCGGTCTGCTGGATTGCCTTCTGTAAAAGCCATTGAATGAATCATTTCTATGGAACTTCGATCGATTAGAGGCATTCTCGAATCACCCATAACCGCTCCTTCCGACGATTTAACGTAATTTCCGTTCCTTAAAGAACCATCCGGATTTACTTCTGTCGCATGCGATGGAGGGATTTGGGTTACGGAGGGTATTGTCATTGGAAATGGTATTGGTTGGGCAATGGGTTGCGATGCGGTAGAAACAGGAGCCGAAACTGTAGCGGTAGATGCCGATGGAGCCGTAGTAAGTATCAGTGCTGCAGTGGGCACAGCGGCAAGTGGTTGCGATACGGCATTGGGTTGCGATGCAGTAGAAACAGGAGCTGAAACTGCCGCAGTAGATGCCGATGGAGCCGTAGCAGGTATCGGTGCTGCAGTGGGCACAGCGGCAAGTGGTTGCGATACGGCATTGGGTTGCGATGCGGTAGAAACAGGAACCGAAGCCGCAGTAGTAGATGCCGATGGAGCCGTAGTAGGTATCGGTGCGGTGGTAGGTGTCGGTATGTCAGCAGATTGGGATATATTTTCCGGTAAAGTCACTTTTTTCTTGGGCGTTTTTGGTCCATCGATGACATAGACATTTTTCTTATTTTTATAAATTCCCGGCGGAACATAGGATTGGGTTCCGATTGACGAATTCACATTGCTCATTTCCTGTGGTACCTTGGAATTCGAAACCGTTTTTCGACTCTTTACTGAAGCCCTTCGCACTATATCGGAATTGTTATCCAGGGAGGCGTAAAGCAACGAAAATGTTGATATCCCAAAAACTGTATAAAGAACCTTTTTCATCACCTATATCCCAAAAATCGTTAGATTTGAACCCCGAGGAATCTCCCGAGAATAGTCAAAAGCATCTGCCCAAAATGCCAAAATTGTAATAAACGATTCCACTTCTCCAAATATGTTATCGGCAAAGAGCTTCGCCAAAGGCCGTTTGCGAAATAAACAAAGTCGATTGCTTTCACTTTCGATGGAAAGTGTATCATCGGTGTCAGCAACACGCGCTAAGTTCCATTGTAACATATTTTTCAACTTCGGTAAATCACTTTCCGCAATTTCTCCAGTAAAATAACCGAAAAAAGCGAGAAATTGTCCCTCTAAACAAACAATCTTTAATTCAAAACGTTCATCCACAACAATCTCACAAACTGGCTCTTCCGGATTATGGTCCTCAATACGAAAGTATCGCACCAAAAGCTCAATTGCTTCCACCCACTCCATCAATGGCCCGTTTCTATCAAAAAATTTCAAATGCACAAGCATAAAAATTTATCGCAGAAGTTTTACCATCAAAAGCTTTAATCATTGAAACGATCGCATTAAAGAATTCCTCCGGAAAATTATTGCCATCGATTTCATAATTTTAATAGGATTAATCGATGTTTGAAAAGATTAGTAGCAGGCATAACGAAAAAATAAAGTTTATCGATAAACTCAAAAAATCATCGGATCGAAAAAAATTTGGAATCTTTCCGGTCGAAGGCTTCCGAGAAATTTTTCGTGCCCATTCGCACCAATTTATTACTGAACTATTTTTCTGTGAGAAATACTTCACGGATCGTGAAATATTTTTTTCGTTTATTCGGATACTTGAAGGCGAACACATCCCTCTTACACAAATTACTCCGGAAGTATATAAAAAAATTTCACTCCGAGAAAATGGTGACGGATTGGTTGCCTTCGCCAATTCTCGTAGTATGTCGTTGAATGAATGCGTTCCTCCACAAAATGGACTTTTTGTCGTGACGGAAAATATCGAAAAACCAAGTAATTTTGGCGCCATCGTTCGAACAGCAGAATCTGCAGGTGTCGACGGTATCATCGTACTCAACCATTCCACAGAAATTTTTAACCCCAATGGCATTCGAAATTCCCAGGGCGCTGTCTTTTTCGCCAATATTTACGACGCCACAACGGAAGAATTTTTAAAATTTTCACAACAATACCAACTATCAATTTACGTCGCTTCTCCCCAGGCCCAAAAGCTATACTTCGAAGAAGATTTCAGAATGGGTACTGCACTTCTCGTAGGATCAGAAAATAAAGGCGTCTCCGATTTCTGGCTCCAGCAAAACCATACCATCCGTATCCCTCAAAATGGAGAATCGGATTCCCTTAACGTTTCTATCGCAACTGCTATCATCCTCTACGAATGCATCCGACAGCGTTCAGAACTCTAAGGGCTCCTCGCCCTTAAGAATCCTCGCCAGGGGATCCATCCCCTGGACCTGGATCAAACCGCAGGACTTTTGAGCCCCCGCGGCTTCGCCGCGGGGCTGCTAATTTAAGAAAAGAAAAATTAAGTGACGCGCAAACCCTACGCAAATTGCGCAGGGTTTGCGCGTTACTAAAAGAAAAAAACAAGTCAAAGAGTCTACTCTTGACCTTGCGGCCCAGACCTGCGCATACTGCGCAGGTCTGGGCCGCCAAAGGAGTTCAAGGAGTCTCTGACTCCTTGCGGGGTTATGGGCGGAGCCC
>JAIRLD010000011.1 GCA_031259665.1 Puniceicoccales bacterium
CGGCTCCCTCATCGCACAGAACACGCTCCGAGAAAATATTAAAAATATTATCAAAAATGAAAATAAAAACGCACCGCTCAGCGACGAAAAAATCGCCCAAATACTCAAAAATGAAGGCATCTGGATTGCGCGACGGACTGTAGCTAAATACCGTACACTCCTTGCCATTTCACCAGCAAATGTGCGGCGATATATGTAAATTCTAAGGGCTGCGCGCCCTTAGAATCCCCGCCAGGAGGCACCGCCTCCTGGACCTGGTTTTAGGCGGATTGATCCAGCGGCTCCGCCGCTGGATCAATCCGCAGGACTTATCAGCCCCCCGCGGCTCCGCCGCGGGGGCAGCTAGTTTAAAAAAAGAAAAATTAGGTGCCGCGCAAACCCTGCGCAATTTGCGCAGGGTTTGTGCGGCACTAAAAGAAAAAAACAAGTCAAAGAGTCTATTCTTGACCTTGCGGCCCAGACCGGCGCAGTATGCGCCGGTCTGGGCCGCCGAAGGAGGTCAAGGAGTCACTGACTCCTTGCGAGGTGTGGGGCGGAGCCCCACTGGGCAGCTTCGGCTACGAAAAAAACTTTTATCGCTTTCCTTCTCATACGGAATCGTAAGCTTTTTATCCGTTACCATGAAGACAATCCTCTTTCAACGGCTACCCGAAGCAGAATTTTACGGCAACTTTCCCGACGATATCAACGGGTTCTGGAACGATACGCACACACTTCAGTGCGGCGACTGCTTTTTAGCGCTCACCGCCCAACGGGATGGCCACGACTTCCTCCTCGATGCCCAACGGAAAGGCGCCGGCTGCGCCATCGTTAGCCGAATCGATAAAAATTTAGCGCTGCCACAACTGCGCGTCCCTGACGTCTTCGAAGCCGCTAAAATACTCGCTAAAATCCACCGCAAAAACTACACCATCATCGCCATTACGGGTAGCTATGGCAAAACTTCTACGAAAGACATGCTGCAATCGCTGCTCGCTGAAGATGCCTACGCCACACGCGCAAATCTCAATAACGAACTGGGCGTTACACTTACGCTCAGTCATATGAAATCTCAACGCTTCGGCGTCATCGAGGGCGGTATCGACCACCCCGGCGAAATGGATCGCATCATCGATTTAGTCGAACCAGAAATCTCTGTTACAATTGGGGTCACATTCACACATGTCTCCAACTTTGCGAACTTCGAGCAGCTTGTCAACGAAAAATGCAAAATTTTAGAAAATACACTCTCCCGACAAAATATCGGTGTCATTCCGGAAAGCTGTCTCCTATATACTCCCTTCCAACGGCTCGCCCATCGGTGTATCGTCGTCGGTAAAAAGGAAAATGTTTTGCACTTCCCTCGCTTTACGTATTTCCAATGCATGGGGAAAAATACAATCACTCTGCAGGGGCAATATTTTGATCATATCACCTTCAGGCTACCGGAAATGAGTGCCGGACAAAAGGAGAATTTCGCCAAAGCGGCAACGGTAGCGAAAGTTTTGAGGCTCACCGATGACGCCATTCGGGAACGTATTTTACAATGGAAACCCGGAAAAATGCGGGGCGAAACGGTTACTTTTCAAGGCCACAGCGTCTATCTCGACTGCTATAATGCAAACCCGGTAGCCATGATGGATGCGCTACAATTTTTCGATCAGAAATACCCCGGCAATAATACGTACGTCCTCGGTGGGATGCGGGAACTGGGCGAGTTCTCGGAAAATTACCACGAAAAATTGGCAGAATACTTCCGCGATAAAAAAAATGTAGCCATCTTCGCAATCGGAAAGGAAATGGAAACTTTTTGCCACCGACTAAGGGCGATTACCGAAATATCGACAATCTTCCATTGGAAAAAAATAGAACAGGCAAAGGCAATTTTCCTTAGAAAAATTCAGGGAAATATTTTCATTAAAGGGAGCCAATTCTATCATCTGTGGGAGCTCTTGGAATAAACTTAGAGTAGACAGAAAAAAAATAAAAAAAACACAATAAAGATGTTGACAAATCTTCCATAAAGAACAAATTGGTTTCTAATAGAGTGTATTTAATTGTGCACTTCTAATTTTGGAAAAAAGGTTATGAAGGAAAAAAGTAAAAGGGTAGGTCTGTTAGTCAACCGTCACGGTTTGCTAACAGTTTTAGGTTTAAGTTATTCATTTTTGGGAACAAGTGCCTATGGAGCAGCGGCTCCGGCTCCAGCTCCGACGGCTTCAGCGGCTTTCCCGGATAATTTTGATCTCAACGCGATTGATCAGGATGCTAAATTGACCGCTAACTTAGCCAACGGTGACAACGCACAGGTTTTTGATGGCGGTGGGATACCGTCAGCTCCGGGACAGGTAGCTAATCTTTTACTGGCAGCGGAACTGGCACAGGATCGAATCAAAATCACTGGAACACCTAATGTTGGCAATACAGTCCAAGTGATTTTCGACGAAACTCACAAACCGGCAGGTGATCATCTCTGGGGCGATCGTATCGCGGATACAATCCCGGATGAAATTCGCAACAGTTTTACGCAAAAGCTGCCTGATGACGACACCCTTGGGGCCTTCTTAAGCGGTACCATTCATGGAGCATACTTTAATTTGTCCAGCGTTTTGAATGTAGGTGCCGCTAAAAAGCAGGCCTTTGCAATCGTAGCAGCCCTCGAAGAGGCAAAGGGAAACCTCGGGGGGGCAACACCCGCGCAAACAGGCTCCTATGATGCCCTTATAGACATCTTCCAAGTCATAGGGCAAAATCATCCCGATGAGGGAATTCGGGCGGATACCGCAACTCTATCTAATTTGTGGGATGCGTGGGGCAACCTTGTCAACGCAGCGAAAACTAAGCCCAACACCATCATTGCAGACAACGATGGAAACATTGCAAGCGTTGCCGCAGACAAGGAAGGAGGTGGCGCTCTCGCCCATTTCGTTAATCAGGCTAATGGTACTAATAATGCAACTCATACGGAGCTCCATGCGGCCATAGGAGCGGCCGATACCATTCTCCAGGATATAGTGAGTAATCCGAATGTGGATAGCCATCAGGGCGTTAAAGCCTCTTTGATCGCAGCTAATAGACTGAATGAGTGTCAAACTGAGGTCGCTAGGCAGCTGGTTGAACACGCAGACGTCGACGATTTCCCAAAAACTCTCGAGGGAGTGCTTGCTTACATTCGTACAGCCGACGACAAGATTAAAGAGGCTTTGAACTTATTAGATAGTGAGGGCATACCTCTGGATAATAACACAGTTCTTGGAGATACAATATTCGGCCATATTGCTACGCTTCGGGGAAACAATGTCCACCAAGTTGCTTTGGATCAACTCAGAGAAGAAGGAGTCCCTGACGCACCCTTTGCGATTGCCCCAGTAGCAGCAGCGAATGAGGTACCTCCTCGCACCTTTGTGTTGCAACTTACACAAAATAATCTTTCAGCATCTCTCGATTTAATGAACTCTGCTGGTAGTTCCAAGAGCATATTGATTGATGCCACGAATATACGAGAAAACGAAAATGTTGCTATCGTCTTTGACGCCAGCAATCAGGGTAATCATCAATTGGTATGCCTAACGGATATCATCTATAATAAACTCACAAAAAATTCCAATTTATTGCTAGTTAATAAAATAAATGAAAATGTAAAGATAAACTGTATTCGAAATATTAATATTGATAATGATTTTACTTATCTGTCGTTGGATACCCACAATTTTTTAACAGCCCAAATTGCGACACAAAATGCAGAGTTTGGGTTTGTATGTATGGGCAACGGATATTTAAAAAAATTAATTCTCGGAGCGTCTGAATCGGATAAAGTGAAAATAGTGGTTAATGATACTTTAGAGGAATCTTCATTGAATGAATTTAATGGAAATTATACAATCGTGAATGGATCATTACGGCTCAAGGAAGGTATTCAGGTTCTTAAGAACTCTAAGCTAAAATATCAAGAATTTTTCAGAGATAGTGGTGGCGAACTTAATGCCGAATGTGGTCACTTGTTTACTGGTGGCGATATTACCATTCCGAAGGGTACAACATTGACCCTGGCTTTAAAAAGTATTTCTCCATTGGACATAGATGACCAACTGGTATTTAACGGCACCGGTGCAGGAAAAGTGGGCGTATTGCAAGTCAAAGGAACTTTGGCCTTTGATAAAGTTCTTGGCTTTTATGGTGATGTCAAGACCAAAGATAGTTCCAATGTGTCTTTTAAGATTGCAAATGGCGGAGATAGTTCCTTCCACAATTATATCGTACTTGAGGGAGGTACGAAAGATCAACCATGCGAGATAAAACTTAACGGATGCACTGTAGCGCTTGCGGATGAGGATACAGACGCCAAACGCGTATTAGAGAAAGTTAATACGCAAGACAGTTCTCAACTCATCCTCGTCACAGCGGGAAGCTTTGCAAAAATCACCGGCTCCGATGATGGTGCCGAAGGGATTTTAAGGCTCGATCTTCACGGCGATCATGCCAGCAAAGTAGCCTTAATTCGACTCGAAGATGGTGCCGCCATAACCTTAGATCCCGTCACCATCGCAGCCGGGGATTGCAATGCAATCGTTGCAGGTAGAGATGGCGCAGTTCGTTTCCTGGATACCGATGCCGTTACTTTGAACGGTAATATTATTGCAGAGGCTGGCCTAACGTTCGTCTTTGCGTTGACTGATCGTGCCCCAAAAGCTAACCCGGTGTTCAGGTGGCAGGGAGGAACTTTGGATATTCCAGAAAACACAAAGGTCGGTTTTGCCTTTGACTTGGCGGAAATTGATCTCGCCGGACTCGGAAGAAAACAAATGCAGGCGTTTTTGGAGACGTACAAAACAGAAAATCCTCAATTGCAGTTTATCGACCTTGAAGACAATCCCAACGGAGATGATATTGCGGGTGCGCTATCAACTGAAATTACTGGACTCATTAACGGTGTAACATTGGCACGAGACGGTGGTAGCCTGGTACTGAATTTCGCAAATGCAAATATGCCCAGTTTTGGAAGATTGCTCGGCGGCGCTGCTCAGTACCTTTCAAATGACTTCGCTAAATTAGTGGAAAATGCTTACGAAAATGGTGTTAGAACCGAAATCGAAAGAGGTATTTTTAGCTATTTAGAAACCAATCACAGCGACATCCTTCCCGCATTCTCTAAAACCACAACCGAAGAAAAAAATCGCATGACGTTGACTCTCATCAATAGTGTACGCGAAACCGTCTACTCTAAATTGGGAGGAGAATTCTTCGGCGATAAACACTACAATGTTTGGGTCTCTGGCTTCGGTGACGCTACCAGAAACGGTTCCACAAGTTCCTATAAGATGAACTGTGATATCTTTGGCTTCACAGCCGGTATCGATTGGCGCGTCAATAATAACTTGCTCATTGGCGTACTCGGCGGATACGGTAAAGCAAAGGCTAAATATAAAGGTGAGATACACCTGAGTAATGAGGATGGTGGCGGCAAATGTAACCTCGAATCCTACTTCGGCGGCATTTATGGTATGTGGGATGAGTTCGTGGAAGACATTTGTGTTAAATTCTCCCTCATGGCCGGCCATGGAAAATATAACGATGGGTACGCCTTGCCTCTCCTTGACGGACTCCATGTCTCATCCATCAGCACTTCCCATAAAGGACATTGGCTCAGTGGCAATATCGATTGTACCTATAAACATTGGAATCTCTACGGCTTCAATGTCGGCCCATGGGTATCGCTGTCTGCCGCAACAATTCACCAAAAATCCAATACCGATCGACTCGAAAGAAATGCTCGAGATGCCCCAGCTGACGGCTTGCATTTCGAACGTAAAGTCTCAGCAGCAGATCGCCGCTCCATCGAAACAACAGTCGGTGTAGCCGCAGATTACGATTTCTCGTCGGGCATTTTAGAATTGGCTATGGGCTACAAACATGAGTTTCGTAAACAGAAGAAGGGTAAAGTATCCCTCTATGAAACATATAACGATGGCACCTATAAAATAGCCGCCCATGGTGACGCCCCTGCTGAATTTTTCGAATTCGATCCTTTCAATGTGAGCACAGGCAAGGATTCTTTTGTGGCAAGGGCTTCCTGGAATATGCAGTTCGGTAACTTCGGATTGTCCCTCGGCGGCCATACCCAACTTGGTGACCACTTCAAAGATATTGCAGGCTCCATTACAGCCTCCTACTCCTTCTAATCGCTATATAAAATAAACATAGAAAGGCGGAGCAATCCGCCTTTTTTATTGCAGTAAATCCCTAAAAAAAATTACTATCCCCTTTGATATGAATTCTATCCTCTCCATCGGCCACGATATCGTCGAAATTAACCGCATCCAATCCGCTTACCAAAAATATGGCGACAAATTTCTACGAAAAATCTACGCCCCTAACGAAATCAATTACTGCTTCTCTAAAAAAAATCCATTCCCATCCCTAGCATCGTGCTTCGCCGCTAAAGAAGCCGTCTCCAAAGCATTCCATTGCGGAGTCGGTCCACAATTCCATTGGAAAAGTGCCACCGTTCATCACCAAATTAACGGTCGCCCCCTCATCCTCCTAGACCCCCTCGCACAAAATCTGCTGCAACAATTCAATGGCTCCGAAATTCTCATCACCTTAACCCATACCCAATCCCTCGCCTCCGCTATCGCATTGCTCGTCAACCGGTAAAGTTAACCCAACGGCAACTTTCACCCACTGGTCTGAAACAATTGGTATAATCGCTTCCTGCCCGCGGGAGAAGCTTTTGTGCACCCGTGGAGGCTTCGCCTCCTAACCTTTTTTCAAAAGGTTTTGCGGTTCCACCGCAAACGGGTGCACAAACAACCGCCTCAAGTACACCTCAAAAGCCCCCAAAATCTTCTTGTCTCGAATACCCTTACAATACGACGACATCATCATCATCCCAAACGTACCGATCGGGATAGAATTTTTTAGATACAGCCACCGCATCTGCCTCATCTCCAACCTCCAAAGGAATCTCCAACGACGAAAACCCTTTAGCCCGAACGAATAGCATACCCTTGGCCGATTCTTCGCCTCCCGTAATATTGACGCTTACCGTACGCTCACCTGGCATAAAATGTACCTCCGGCATGACAATACTATCGGGAATATCGGTCGTGATCTCGATTTCGACACCCTCTTCCGGTGCCGGATGATCGAGCATAAACACGATACGTTGACTTTCGCCATTGGCGAGGCGAATAAAGTCCGTACTGCAGCGTAGCGTCGATGCATCCACGAAAAACGTTCCCGCAAAAAGCTCCTTCCGATTAGCCAAAACGTACACTTCATATTCGTTATCGCACTCAACGGATGGAACAACAAACTCAATAGCCCCAGCGGATAGCCAATTTGTCGGCACAACACGTTTTCCGAAGCGCACCCTATCTGCCCTTGTCAAACCGTAACCAACGACATTCACGGTCACACCAACGGGCCCACGATTCGCATCCAATGCAAAAATATACTTATCCGTCACCGTCGCACTAAATAACTTAGATTTTGCAACTTTCTCCCGAATACTACCATTGCGACTCATCCCGTAAACCACCTCGAAATAGTAAAGAATCGTACCAACACCATAAAAGTAACAATCATAAACAAACACGTTATTGCCATCGGGATGTTTTTTCATCTCATGTTTTTTGCCATTAACGACTATATAAGGTTTGATACTTTTTTGCGAAACATCGCCATCCATACCACGGATGGCCATCGTAAGGGTGTAGATATTCGATTGGTTTTGAAGCATTACACTGGGAGTCATATTGCAGATATTTTCGCCGTCACAACCGGCTAAAAAAAGCATACCCACTACAAAAAAAATTTTACCGATATACGATGACAAACTCATATTGTAAGTACCATAATTATGGATCAATGAATAGGCAAGAAAAAGTTTACACGCCACTTGGATTATACGTACACGTACCGTTTTGCGCAACACAATGCGACTATTGCGCCTTCTACAAGGAACCGCCATTCCGCCAAAATCTCGAACACTACTTGCGCGCACTGCTCCTGGAAATACAAACCATTCACGACGAACGCACCTTTGATACGATCTATTTTGGTGGCGGAACCCCAGGTATTTTACCACCCAAAGCCATCGACCAAATTGCCAAAATATTGCATTCAAAAATGCATAAAATACCATTGGAGTGGACCGTAGAAATCGCACCCAACACGGTCAGCATCGAAAAACTACAGCATTGGAAAGCCGCTGGGATTAATCGCATTTCGATGGGCATACAAAGTTTCAATGAAGCAATCCTGCACACACTCGGCCGTAAACAAACTTCCCAACAGATTTTTCATGCCTATGAACTCGTCCGTTCGGTAGGTTTCACCAACGTCGGCATCGATCTCATTTTTTCCGCACCGGGCCAAACCAGCAAACAATTACTCGACGATCTCTCGACGGCGATCGCCCTCAATCCGGAACACATTTCAACCTACTGCCTCACCTACGAAGACGACACGATATTAAAAAATAAATTGGGCAACGGTTCCGACGAAAATCGCGACCACGATTTCTACGGGATGATTTGCGAATTCCTCGAAACTAACGGCTATGGGCAATACGAAATTTCCAATTTTTGCAAAGGGAACTATGCATCCGCACACAATCGCAACACCTGGCTCATGTACGAGTGGATTGGAGTAGGGCCATCGGCGAGTAGCCAATACCACGGACTGCGTTACACCAATATTGCCTCCCTAAACCGCTGGGCTACGGGAATTGAAAACAATGCTCCAGAACGAACAGATGTCATCAAACTAACCAAAAAAACATTAGCCATAGATGAAATCATTTTCGGTCTACGGATGAACAAAGGCGTAGATATGGAGAAAAATATCTTTCGCCAAGAAGTAGCCTATTTGGTCGACGATCTCCAAACCCAAGGCCTCCTCGCGAAAGAAAAACAACACATCCGTCTTACTCCACAAGGTCGCCTCCTCTGCGATGCCATTGCCAAAGAATTTTTTAATGCCTTAGAGTAAAATAATTTTTGACATTTCTATTTGTTTTATTATATTTTATGGATCATGAAGATTATAAGACATCTTACGTCCGGCAGTGAGACGATGTACAAGGAAATGAAAGCTTTCGAGAAAACTGTTTAAAAAGCTGGTATACGATCCGATGGCTCAAGTTTGGAAGGTATGCATCAGATGCCTAGACTTGCAGAGGGTATAGACTATAAAATAGACGTCAAAATGGCCGGAAAAACCAGGATAACGACTATCACCGCTTTAGATTCGCGTACAAACGAAAAAATAGGAGAAATAACGTTTGAGAAATCTAAAAAAGCTTTTGGAAAACGAACTAAGGGTATGGATAAAACATTGAACTCTTTTATAACCGATACCACGTGCCGGAAATGCTTAAATACCGCGAAGAACGCTGACCTTCCGCTTGAAGAAAGAAAAGCCGCCATGAAGCAACTGGGTGCGCTTTACTCATCACCAAGTATTTCCCCTGAAATAAAACAGGAGATTAGAGCGTTTATGCAGAATATTCACAGAGAAGTAAATCTTGTAGCTGTATCTGCGCGATTATGTGCAAATCCAGACGATCTAAGAGAGCTTATTCCTGAGGGAAAATTTCCGAGCATAACAATGGACCATAATCCTGGTTATATATGTGGTCGCGAAAAAATTCACACAGAACACGATGATGTGATATCTTATTATGAAGCCCCTGAACATGATAATTGTGATGTTTTACGTTTAGATGGAGGTTTTATTGAAGCCAATGGCTTGCTTGATTTTGAATCTAATGTAAAAGCACATATTGAACCTCGTTTAAATAAAATCAAAAAAACACTAAAAGATCCTGAGTCTTTGGATTCTCAAACTTGCCAAGGTCTTCGAGAGGAATTAGACTCAATGCTATCTCAACTCGACAAAATACAAACATCTCTTGATGCACATTGCCCTAAACTTAGAGACTTACTAGAGATAATGAATGCTTTTCCAGATACACAACAAACGTCTTTATTTGATCGAGAGTGTGATCAATCCGTAGGAGCAAAAGCAGGTGCGGCAACTCGTGGTTATCCAGATGAATGTAAAAAATTAAAAACAAAAATAGAGGGAATCATTGCGGAATTGCAAAAATATGAGTCATGATATCCACGAGCCTGTAGCCTCCCGAACTCAGCCATAAGGGTATACATCCTCCTGTTGATAAACAACCTCTGCAGACAGGACCTCGTATCAAACTTCCTACTGATCAACACACCTCCAG
>JAIRLD010000038.1 GCA_031259665.1 Puniceicoccales bacterium
GGCCGCCAAAGGAGGTCAAGGAGTCTACGACTCCTTGCGGGAGTCCAGAAGGCGGAGCCCTCTGGGCAACCTCCTTGCAGGGTATGGGGCAGAGCCCCATAAATCATCGTTGGGACAGCTGTAGTAGGCGCGTTTTAACCGCATTGGTAATTTGCCTCCACTCAAAACCATAAAGGAAAAACTCATCACACTTCTCCTCTAATTCCAAAAGATCTGGTAAGGTCGTCATTACTGCACCGGCATTACTATCCCGTAAATGTAGTAAACCATTGCGATTGACGCGATTCAGATCCGTACCGAAACAGCGTTGCAATTCACTACGCGAATCGGAAGAAAGTCGTTCAGAAAAATTTTTCAACCAGCGCAATAGAGAATCGCTGAAGTAGTTACTCGAATAGGAGATATGGTATCCCACAAAATTTTTTGGGAATACCTGTGTTGCGGCTTTTTCCTGTGAAAAACAAAAGGGAATAGCTACCGCGGTGGGCATATCCAACTGACGAATGGCGCGTTCCATTTTCAAATTACTTTCAAACATATCGCTGGCAACAATGTTTTGTGTTCGCAGGACTTCGCGGATGCGATCAAGTAAAGCGCGATCATCGGTGGGAACCAGGCGGCCGTTTTCAAGGGCTGTTCGGGGATTATCTCCGGGAATTTCGTAACATTCGAATAGGGTATGAAAATGTTCCAAGCAAACAATGTCTACATTTTGCAATTCTCGGCGGAAACGATCCACCCAAAATTTGTACTGTCCTGCTTTGATACGTTGCCAACGGTATTGGGGACCCCAAAATAATTTTCCATCGGGGAGAATGCGATTGGGGCGGAGACCGATCATAGCCGTCATCGCTCCCTGTCCATCGATGAAAAATAGCGATTGATTCGCCCAAACTTCATAGCTATTATAGGTTAAGGACACAGGCATTGACAGGATAATACGTATACCGGAGTAATTTGCTTCGCTACGGATTTTTTCCCAATAGCGGGCAAAAAGAAATTGTAGAATATTTTTTTCCTGAATTTTTTCATGCAATTGTTTCATTGCGATTTCGACGGATCGTTGATCGAAGGAACGCAAGCAATCGGGCCAGCAGTACCATGGTTTTCCAAATTCTTCTTCGAGCGTTTGGAAGAGGGAAAATTTATTCAACCACAGATGGTTATATTTTTGGAATCTCAGGAAAGCGGCAAGTAATGTTGGGGACGCCCTTTTTGTGAAATCTTTCGCGACCTGCTTAAGGAAATCTAAGCGCAGATGAAGAACAAAGTTATATTCATATCGGAAGCATTCTAAATTTCCCCTAAACTGTTCGAGTTCATTGGATGTTACGAGGCCATCATCGCACAGCCACTCGAATGAGATCAGGGCGATATTCCAGCCGTAGGAAGTGCTAGCAAAGAGGCATTCTGGGTTAGGTGATCGGAGGGAGACGACATGCCACAATTTTTGTCCGGTATCTTTGAGGAGGCGGAGGAATTTGATCGCATGGGGGCCAATTTCGCCGATACCGTACTCACTGGGTAAGGAAGCAATATCCAATAGGACGCCGCTTTCCCGTTGAAACAGTGTGCAGCGACTACCGATATAGCGCGATTCATTCCAATCCATGGGAATAAGTCCTACAAAATTTTGATTTTGCGACAACTATTTAGTTTAGGTGTTAGGTTGTTAATTTAGTTTGAAAAATTATTTTTTGTGGAGCAACTTGACAACCGCCGTTTTTTTTCCAAAGCTAGAAGGCAGAAGGTGGGAGCGAACAGCATGTCAAAATTTTTCAATCGCCGCCGATACCGGCATGGTAAAGTATGACGAGTTGGTCAGCGCTTTTGCCATCACTTTTATAGTCCGTTTTTGTTCCTGGATTTCCGCATGTAATAAAAGTAGAACTAGGCACAGCTTGGCGGATATCGGAAGTATATTCCTGTCCATTCCAGTGTAAAAATTTTGCTGATTTGCTGCCATCGAACCATACAGTATGTCCGTCGCAGTAAATGACATAGCCACCTTTAGAGCCATATAATCCGGCTTTTTCATCCCATTTGCCATCGGCACGCAAACCGCGGGTAAAACCAAGCGGTGTCGTAGCGAGTGGCACACTTCCTGGTAAATTGAGTATAAAACAGTAGCTAATTCGCTCCGCACATGTTACGCTAACGGCCATAAAATTCGAGGTACCGGCAAATGCACCTGTACAAGCGATCGCATTTCCATTAAAATAAGCAATCGCTTCGTTATATATTTGGGAAGCATATTTATCGCCAGGCGAAATATAAACATGGGAATTATTAAGGATGATATCGGAAAGATTACCTTTCCCTCGCCCTGCCAGCTGCTCTGCAAAAACGGTTACCCAATAACGGTTATCATCTTTTCCATCGATTATCCGACCACGATTAATGACAGCTTCTCGCCACGCGGCGGCAATTGCTTTGAGATTAGAGGCGTCTTTTAGTTTCTGCGCACTAAGTTTGATCGAACTCATTACGGGTAAGAAAATAGCTAGTAAAATGCCGATGATAACAATTGTAAATACAATTTCCACTAACGTAAAAGATTTATTTTTACTTTTTACGCTTTGTCGCTTTGTCGCTTTGTCGCTTTGTAAAATAAACATGCATTAATTCTTGCGAGTTTGCGAATCTTGTCAAGCAGAAAATACAAAATATTTTTGCTTTTTCTAATTTCATTTTCAGGGAACTGTTTCAAGAAAATTGTTTTTTGAAAAAATATTCCTCTGAACCACTTGACAACTGCCGGTTTTCTCCCAAGGCTAGAAGGTAGAGGGTGGAAGCGAGCGACGCGTCAAAAGTGAGCGATGCGCCTAAAACAAGCGACGTGCCTAAAAGCGGCAGATCAAACCTCTCAATTTGTATCAAGCAATTTTAAATCCTCATCACCCCAAAGTAACTTGACAGCCATCGGTTTGCTCCTAAGGCTAGGAGATAGAGGGTGGGAGCAAGCGGCAATTAAAAGCAAGCGGCACGTCAAAATTCTTTTAGTCTTCGCCCGTTCCGGCCTGGGAAAGTATGGCCAAGGCATTTTCGCCATCGTAGGCTGCTTTTAAATCGCCATTCGCGGCAGTTGATGGATTGGTGCACGAAATCCATGCGGTTTTCGGCATTGCTTGACGAATATCTGTCGTATATCCCGACTGATCCCATTTCAAAAATTTTGCCGGCTTACTGCCGTCGAACCAAGTCGTATGCCCGTCACAGAAAACCACATAGCCGCCTTTACTTCCGTAAAGTCCGGATTTTTCATCCCACAAACCATTTTTATTGAGTCCTCGAGTAAATCCGAGCGGTGTAGTATCCAGCGGAGCGTGTGACGGTAAATTAAGGATGAAGCAGTAGCTAAAAAGAAAGCTATTGTTAACCATGAAATTACTAACCCTACTGTGTACATCCGAATAAAAGGTAATTGCACCATTGCTTTGTACAAAGCTCAACGACTCCCTTTGAACTTTGGAAGCATACTTGTCATTAGGAGAAATATAAACAGTAAAATTATTCAAAACGATATTGGAAATATTACTTTGATAAAGTCCCGCCAATTGTTGAATGAAACGCGAAACATGTCGTGTCGTTTCATTATTAGCATGGCCATCAATAATCCAACCGCGGTTAATGACGCATTCCCGCCACGCGGCGGCAATTGCTTTGAGATTAGAGACATCTTTTACTTTCTGCGCGCTAAGTTTAATCGAACTCATTACCGGCAAGAAAATGGCTAGTAAAATTCCGATGATAACAATCGTAAATACAATTTCAACTAACGTAAAAGATTTATTTTTACTTTTTACGCTTTGTCGCTTTGTCGCTTTGTCGCTTTGTCGCTTTGTCGCTTTGTCGCTTTGTCGCTTTGTAAAATAAACATATAGTAATTCTTGCGAATTTGCAAATCCTGTCAAGCGAAAAAACAAAATATTTTTGTTTTTTCTAGTTTCATTTTCAGAAATTATTTCGAGAAAATTGTTTCCTAAAAGTTGGACTTACTACTCGGAATAAACAAAAATAACCATTTCCTCCAAACTAATTGACAAACACCAGATTCCTCTCAAGGCTGAAAAGTAGAGAGCGGGAGCGATTGGCGCTTCTTGACTCCCGAAAAAAAATATTTCCACAAAGCATCTTGATAACCGCCGCTTTCATCCCAAGGCTAGCAGGCAGAGGGTGGGAGCAGACGGCATGTCGAAAATCCTTAAATGTACTGAAATTATTTTAAATTCCCACTGCTTTCTTTGACATTTATTCCCGGGTTCGACATATCTCAAATACCAATAGCTCCCACTAAAAATAATAAATTTCCCTTTACTTCGAAAAGACTCCCTTTAGGTTTCAATCAATTTTTAACCCATAATGAATATTAGTCCCAATAATGATTTTAATACGAGCGATATCTTCGCCGTTAGAAAGGCAAAACTCACCCAAATGCGCGCCCAAGGCCCCGATCCCTTTCGCCAAAATTGCCAACAAACCCATACGAGCTCCCAAGTAATTAGCGCCTATAAGGATGACTCCAGTCAACTATTCTCCATTGCCGGACGTATCGTCGTTTACCGCGATATGGGTAAGGCAACTTTTATTAAACTCCTCGACCGCGATGGCAAAATCCAAGTCTATGTCTCCCAAAATGATGTCGGCCCATCGACCTACGCCGATTTTAAAAAATTCGATGTCGGCGATATCATTGGCGTTACTGGCCCCCTCTTTAAAACTAAAACCGAAGAAATTACCGTCCGCGCCCAATCCATTACCCTCGTCTCCAAATCCCTCCGACCCCTCCCCGAAAAATGGCACGGCCTCACCAATGATGACCAAATTTACCGCCAACGATACCTGGATCTCATCGTTAACCCCGAATCCCGAAATCGTGCCCTTAAACGGACCCAAATTATTAAGGAAATTCGCCAATTTCTTTGGAATCGAGAATACACCGAAGTCGAAACTCCTATGCTCCACCACATCGCCGGTGGCGCCGCCGCTAAACCCTTCATAACCCATATGAATGCCCTTAATCATGACTTCTTCCTCCGTATCGCCCTCGAACTTTATCTCAAACGTATGCTCGTCGCCGGCTTCGACCGCGTCTTCGAAATCGGTCGTGTCTTCCGTAACGAAGGCCTCTCCCGTAAACATAACCCCGAATTCACTATGATCGAACTCTACCAAGCCTATACCGACCACCGCGGTATGATGGAACTCGTCCAAAGCCTGATCCTGCACCTCGCTACCACAATCCTCAATACCACAACGATTACCCGCTACGATGGCGTTAAAATTGAACTCGATGGCGAATGGCGCAAAGTTAATTATTCCAATCTCGTCCAGGAAGCTACCCATGACCCCTCCTGGTTTTCTAAATCCAAAGAAGAAAAATTGCAGTTTTGCCAACGACACTCCATCGAAGTCGATCCCAATGCCGAAGATTTCGAAGTCACTAACGCAGTGTATAGTAAACTCGTCGAACCTAATTTAATTAGCCCTACCTTCGTCCTCCAATTGCCCAAAGAACTCTGCCCTCTCGCAAAACTTAACCCAAATAATCCTAACCTACTCGATGTTTTTGAACTCTGTATCAATGGCCAAGAAATCGCCCCCGCTTATTCGGAACAAAATGATCCCCTTATCCAACGCCAAATGTTTGAAGCCCAAATCGGCGAAGATATCCAAAACCTCGATAATGACTTTCTCCTCGCCCTTGAATACGGTATGCCTCCCGCAGGAGGTATGGGTATCGGAATCGATCGCCTCGTCGTCCTTCTCACCGGCGCCGAAAGTATCCGCGATGTTATTCTGTTTCCTTCCCTGAAACCGGAACAGGAATAATTAGGTGTTGACTTTTTAAAAAATTTAGGATGGTCGTAAGGCGTCGATTCTTTTTGTGCACCCGTGCGGCTCCGCCGCAAACCTTCTAAAGAAGGTTTAAGAGGCTTTGCCTCTTACGGGTGCACAAACAACCCGAAACACTAAGCAGCCCAAAGCACTAAAAACAATCCCCAAACACTAAGCAGCCCAATTTTTCCACAACTTCCTCACTTGCCGATATAAATTGTAATTTACGCCTCCAATATTTTTTTAATCGTAGTGAACGGCATGGAAAAACGGGTATACATTAAAACATACGGTTGCCAAATGAACGAACGAGAATCGGAGAGTCTGGAAGCAATACTAGGCAATTGCGGCTATGAAATGGTCAACGACGAACACAGTGCGGATATCATTCTTCTCAACACCTGCAGTGTACGGGAACAGGCGGAAGCCAAAGCCATTGGGAAATCCAATTTGATTGCCCGCGGTAAAAACCGGGAAAAGTTGATCGGCATTGTCGGTTGTATGGCACAAAATCTCGGTGAAAATTTATACAAAAAATCGCCTCCTACCCGCCTCATCGTCGGTCCTAACCGCATCGAAAAAATTCCAGAATATCTGGATCAACTCATCCGTGACAAAGATCGGCGAATCACCGATATCGAAACGGGGCCGATCGATCGGCAATTTGTTGCGGCCCACAATGAGAAAAAAGTGAAGGCATCGATGTTTGTCTCCATTATGCAGGGGTGTAACATGCGTTGCGCTTACTGTATCGTACCGAAAACTCGTGGACCGGAACAATATCGCCTCATGGAAGATATTATCGATGAAATTCGATTACTTGCTGAACGCGGCGCTAAAGAGGTCACGTTACTCGGGCAGATTGTCAATCATTATGGAGCCAATCGAATGCCATCTATGGATGGAAAAAGTCCATTTGTACAGCTTCTAGAAAAGATTCAACGAATCGACGGTATTTGCCGTATACGATTTATGTCACCGCATCCCAATGGTTTTAAGAGTGACCTCATTGAGTCCTATGGAAAACTATCAAAACTTTGTCCTCACGTTCATCTTCCCCTACAGAGTGGTTCCGACAAAATTCTCCGGGCCATGAAACGCTCCTACCAATGCGAGCAATTTTTATCAATCGTCACCGCATTGCGAGAAAGGATTCCGACGATTTCGATTTCGACAGATATTATTGTCGGATTTCCTGGAGAAACGGAAGAAGATTTTCAGAGGACCTGCGCTATTTTCGATCATATAAAATTTGACATGGCATTTATATTTAAGTACAGTATCCGTCCTGAGACAGCTGCGGAACAATTGGGGGACCGAATTCCGCAGGAAGTCAAGGAGGCACGCAATCAAATTTTACTTCAAAGGGTGGAATACTATTCTCGACAATATAATGAATCTATGGTCGGGATGGTAAAAAAAGTTCTAGTGGAAGCTCCAGCTAAGCATGGAGAGGGGCGACTCGAAGGTTACACACCGGAACACAAAAAAGCAATTTTCGCAGGAACGGAGGATTTAATTGGTCAAATTGTTGATATTCGCATTAAAAGCCATACGACTTCGACGCTTTTAGGGAAAATAATTGAATAAAATCTTGTAATAATTTTTTCATTCAGCCGAATTGCAGTGATACTTGATAAAGACGGAGATTTTTCCAAGGCTAGAAGGCAGAGGGTGGGAGTAGGCGACATGTCGAAAAGCAAGCGGCACGTTAAAATTTTCAACTGCAGCCAAAACCATGATGCTAAAATCACACCAAGAAAAATTTCCTAAAAATTATCCCACCGATCAAACCTCAATTCCTCCTTGACAAAACAAAAATAAAATTAATCTTCTCAATAATCAGACGGTAGTACCATTTACCAATGCTGGGGGTGTCTCGGTTTCGACTGGGAGCTGGAGTGTCTGGTGGCACGTCGGAGATAATGGTTGGCTCCGTAAAAATCCATTACAAAATTAAACGGCAAAAAAAATAAAGCTGTTGCAACTCTGTACGTCGGCAATGTCGTGAGAAATCTCGACTTTGGCTGCGTTATGAGCAAAGCTGCGTAGATTAACGTGGCACATCAACTGCGGAATACTCGCTACCGCAGATCTGGTGTCGATTAGCGAGTGAAATGCGAAGTTAACCGATAAGCTTCGTGTGGATCCGGAATTATCGGCAAGGTTAAAACGATTGCGTTTACTCAAGCGCTGTAGCCGAGATTAAACAGTAAACTAAACGTGTAGAGGCCATGCGTGAATGTTCACAGGACGCGGGTTCGACTCCCGCCACCTCCACTCAGGGTTCTCGTATAAAAAAGTTTCTCTATATCCTTCCGATTATTATGAAAATTTTTAAACTTTATTGGTTGTCGTTAAAAAAATCATTCACGATCCAGGGCCGTGCCTCTCGCTCGGAAATCGTAGCCTTTCACCTGATCGGGCTCATTCCCATCGCACTCTGCTGGATCATTGCACTTCCGACAATTCACCATATCATCCAGCAAAGTCAACAGTTATTGGCTTACATAACCGGCAACGCAACCCATATATTGCCCGCCCAATCGATGAAGATAGAAACACTCTCGGGAATTGCTAACACGCTATCCAATAGCCCTGCGATCGCAGTGTTTCAGCAAAAATTGGGAGCAATTACGGCTACGTTTTATCAACACTTGCCATCCCTATTCCTCTTTCTAGGGAGCATACTCGTTTATGCCACGACTAGTTTTTCGGTAACTGTTCGTCGGCTACACGATAGCAATCTCAGCGGTTATTTTTACCTTACACAACTTATTCCCTTTATCGGTATAGCTATTTTTCTGATGCTTATGTTCATAAAAGGTACAGACGGCCCTAACCGTTACGGCTCTAATCCATACCCAGACTGATTTATTTAGAGATAAAATTTTCGATTGCTACTCTGTTTGCGATTGCGGTTGAACTTTTTCCATGAAAAAATGATACAACTCACCATCAATGGCAAACTTACTCCTTTCCTCTTCCACTCCTTCTTCGGTTACGGGTTCTTCATCGGGATCCGGATTTGCTATAAGATCTCTCATAATATTTAGCCGTTCTTCCAATGCTTCACTCCACAGATCAATTAACAAAGGCTTTTCTTTTTTTATCTGATTATAGATTGTAATACATCGCTTCGTTTCTGCTAAATCTCCCCTCATAAACCCTCCCCCTACCATAAATCTTTTCATAGCCCCTTTTACATTATTGATCGCCGTAACTTGTTCCGTAACTTGTTCCCTAGCAATTTCCAATGCTCCCTCACGTTCTCCCGCTTCCCTATCCATTGAATCTTTTATGGCAGCTAAAACCTTTGGATCTTTGTTTTTCACATTAAGCAATACCAATGCACTTCGAAATCCCGGACTGCCAAGGCTATCAAAATACTCTAGCGACAATACAGAATAGCTTGGGTTAACACTTTGTCGATTTTCTCGCCATTGCCTTATTCCCAATAAAGCTAACCATAATTCTCCTTCTTCTCCTAATTTTCGATTTTCTATCGTTATTCCTGTCCTATTTTCCATTTTCTTTACTTGTTCTGCCAAATTAATGAGATATATTTCCGGTGCTCCCTTCCTAATCGCTTCATCTTCTCCCGTCGTCAGGTTCTTTAAGACTCGCTTGCTAACGACAGAAATTACCTTTTTATTTTCTAAAAAATTATATAACGCAAGTACCTTAACCCCAACTCCTGATCCATCCCGCAAGCTTTCCCCGTAATTTTCTATCCTATCCATAAATGTAGGATCATAGGTTCTTTGCATTTCCACATCAAACCTTTCCATATATCTTTTCAATCTTGGTTTTTCAACGCCCTTCCAACAAATACACTCACAAGCCAAGTCTGCCCTTCGACTTCCTCTACCCGTCTCTTCACCCAATTTCGTTCGCTCACCGTCGATCATCTGCAACTCCTTTATCCTAAACCCACTTTCATCGACGCCTGGATAAAAAATGCTATTGAGAAAAACCATACAACGCTGAGGTCCCGTATAACCTCCTATTTCGTTCAGATCTTTGAATAATAGCTTAAAGGTCGCGTCATAACCCGAATCCAAAACATCCGCAAGCCGGTCCCTGCCCAATCGTTCTCCTGTTTCTGGATTTTTTCCCTTCAGAAGTGCAAGGCAGCGGAGTTCCTTCCCCTCTTGCTGGGCTGACTGCGACGCCTGAATTGTTAGGCTTAAACCGCCAATACACAAAACCCATACGAATAATTTTATTACTAAATCTCTTTTATCCATAACTCCTCTTTATCGCATAGAGTAAATATACATTCAATGAAGATTGCAAGTCTTTTTTATGGAAAATAAATAATTTATAAATATTTCATATTGTGATTTTGCTTCCCATACAGGGTCAGATGTATAAATTCGCGCCGTGAAAATCGATAACGTCAAAGTCTACGACCTCGAAGAATGTATCGTCGCCGGAGGATTACCCATGCTCTCCGCCTACGACGAAGAGAAATTCACTGAATCCGTCGAACAACTGAAAAGCGACCGCGCTCAAAATCAAGGGAGTAAACACCTTTCCCGGGCATGTAAACTCGCTGCCAATGACTCTGCTTCGGGACACTGCAATTTTTTAAAGGGTATTCTCGTCGCATGCAATGTGACGGGAACGCAGGCCTGGTGGATACAGGCAGGGCGTTACGGCCATTTCGTTATCGACTCAAGTATGTCCAAAATGCATCGCCTGAAATCCATGAACCTGGAAACCTGTTGCCATCCGAAAACACCCGAAATTTCCCGCCAAGAAGTCAAAAAATTAATCGCGCTCGACGATATCGAATCTCTCATTTATGCCTGCCCCATGGGTCTGGAACTCACCGCCCGTATCAATACAAATTATATGCAACTACGCATCATGTACCACCAACGCAAAGCACACCGATTAAATGAGTGGCGTATATTTTGCCACTGGATTGAGTCGCTCCCACTTGCCCATGAACTCATCGTTAGCAATGGAGAATAGTTCCTGGGAAAGTCCGTTTTGACTGCCTTTCACATCAACTGCAAAATACTTTTCAAATGTATCCCATTACGTGCCGGGATTAGGAACTAAATCGCCGTTCCCGTACTGGGCACCTTTTTCATGGAGCAGTCTTTGGATTGTTTTTCTCGCATTTGCATTTTTAATGGTCGTCAGGTAATCCGCCGGTGTTTTTTCCAGATTATCTTTAGCATTTATGTTCAAGCTGTGCTTATCTTCCCCATAGGTTCCATTTAAGGCCACTAATTGCTCCACAACATTGATATCGCCATTCATGACAGCAATATGTAATATTGTCCGTTTCCAAATATTCACAGCATTGACGTTTATGGACGGCGCGGCGAGCAAAGTTTTAATGGTTTCCCGGTTATTGCACGTCATAGTCAAATATAGCGGTGTTTTGTTATCCCTATTGAAAGTATTAACCCCAAAACGGCCATCGGTAATCAATACTTTCAAACATGATGCTGAATTCATTGCCGCCACATGCATAGGCGTATTTCCCGACTCTCGCACTACTTTCAATTCCTCCGATTTCAGCGGTATGAACATCTCCGTGTCTTTATTCTGTAACAACTTTTCCAATGGTCCCGGATCCATCAAACTGGCTGCCCAAAAAAGTATCGGCCATAGATTCCCAAAGAGTACCTTTTGATTAGGATTAAAGGATTTCCCATTGATACAGCTTGGAATAAATGATTCCATTTCTTTGACAGGCACTAACCGATTACCGATGGCGAAATAGGAGCCAAATTTTTTGACATCATTTGGCCTGGAAAAACAAGGAAATGATGCCTCAAGGGTTATGCTAAAACCCCCTAGAACTAAACCCGCAATCAATAACCCTTTCCGGATACTTAACAATTGGTCATATTTGTTTTTCATCGTGGGACATATTATTATATTTTTTTTATAACAATCAACCCATAAATCGTTTTTTGAACTTATTTTTAATATTTATAAAAAAATGCCAAAGACAATGACCTTTGGCATAGCAATTTCCATGAAATTTATTTCAAAACCTCTATTGCTGGAACCGCAACATCAGAACTGTGCTCATCACACTCACAAGCACCGCTTGTTTGGTTATATGAGATAATATGATAACCTGCCACTCCAAAGTGAGCGCTTGCGCCAAAGAGAACATTTTGAATTTCTACTCTCGTAGCTATATTATCGATATCTTCGAGATAATCTGCCGGCGTTTGGCCCTGATTATCCTTGATGTTTACATCCAATGTCTGTCCACTAGCCGTCAAAGTAAGGATTTGCGTTATAACATTAGAGTCACCTTCTATGACCGCTATATGAAGCATCGTTCGTCCTTTATTATCTCGGGAATTGATGAGAAAGCGATCGGATCCCTTCAATAAGTTGATAGAAGCCGCGTGGGAGCTTCCACTATTGCATTCCATAGCTACATATATGGGCGTTTTTCCAGCGTTATTGTGCTCATTGACATCCAAACGTCCATCGGCAATCAGTAATTCCAATGCCGCTGCTGAATTTATCGCTGCCGCATGCATAGGTGTATCGCCGAGTGCTGTCTCAACGGCAACGACCGTAGTGCTATCTTCGAGTAATTTTTTTAAAGAATGCTCTCCGGACGTTGGGTTTGGCAAACACGCCACATAGTAAATAATAGGCAAATAATAACCCATTATCACTTTTTGATTGGGATTGTAGCTTTTTCCTGCAAGATAATTAGTGATTAAATCATTCTTTTTATCAATGGATGCGATAGTGGTCCCTATGGCAATATGCGAATCGAGTTTTGTTCGATCTCGCCATTCCGAGAAATAAGGTATCGATGCATCAAGCGCTATACCACAATTTAAAAATAGACCCGCAACTAATGCAGACCTCCATTCTAATCGATTACATTTTATTTCCATATCCAAGGCAAACTATGGTGGTTTCATGAAAAAGGTCAATTATCTTTTAATGTGTTCTCGAAAATAAATTAAATGTGTCATTTTTATGTCACTGAAAAACATAATCTCCAGTATTGCCATCCCCGAGGAGAAATTTTCTATGATCTCCAATGGCTTCTTCTGAACATACATTAAAAATTATGGATCCTGAAATCGCTGCGCTCATCGATAAAGAGCTCCAACGCCAGCAACAACATATCGAACTCATCGCCTCAGAAAATTTTACTTCCCCAGCGGTTATCGAAGCCGTGGGTAGTATTCTCACGAATAAGTATGCCGAAGGTTATCCCCAAAAACGCTACTATGGTGGCTGTGCATTCGTCGATCAAATTGAGTCGCTCGCCATCGAACGCGCAAAACAACTATTCGGCTGCGAACATGCAAATGTCCAACCCCACTCCGGTAGCCAGGCAAATACGGCCGTTTATATGGCTTGCCTGAAGCCTCGCGATAAAATTTTAACCATGTCCCTCGAACACGGCGGCCACCTCACCCACGGCTACGCAAAAAATATCAGCGGTATGCTCTACGACGTCACCCACTACGGCGTTTCAGAAAATACGGGAGAAATCGACTATGACCAACTCGAATCCCTCGCTCACGAACAGCATCCCAAAATGATTACCATCGGCGCCTCGGCCTATTCCAGAATTATCGATTTTGAACGCGTCGGTACCATCGCTAAAAATTGTGGCGCGCTTCTTATGGCCGATATCGCCCATATCGCCGGGCTGGTGGCAACCGGATTACACCCATCGCCGATTCCCTACGCCGATTTTGTCACGACGACAACCCATAAAACCCTACGTGGCCCCCGGGGCGGTATGATTATGTGTTCACAGGAGTGGGCTAAAGCGATCGATTCGGCCGTATTCCCGGGAACTCAAGGCGGGCCATTGATGCACGTCATTGCCGGCAAAGCCGTTTGTTTTTTAGAGGCATCGAAACTCGAATTCAAACGGTATCAGCAACAAATTATCGCCAATGCTAAGGCGCTGTGCAAGGGAATGCAGGAACACGGATTCCATATCGTGAGTGGTACGACGGATAACCATTTATTTTTGGTCGATTTACGTCCGACATTTCCAGAAGTGAGTGGCAAAGATGCACAAATCGCTTTGGAAAAAGCTAACATTACCCTAAATAAAAATACGATTCCCCATGAAACGCGGAGTCCATTCCAGGCGAGTGGGATAAGAATCGGGACGCCGGCCGTTACAACCCGCGGTATGAAAGAAAAAGAAATGCTTCAAATTGCCAATTTTATCGCAACAATCCTCAAAAATATCACCGATGAAACGCTCATTGCCCATGTTAAACAGCAGGTCATCGAATGGTGCCTGAATTTCCCCCTACCCTATTAATCGCTGGTACGCAACGGTATGGTACACCTCCATTGCGATTGCTTCAGAAATTACTACAAAATATGTTTCATCGATTTTTAAAGTTGACTTCTTTTTTTCACTTTATTGGATTTCCTCCATGGATGAGGATAAAAAAAATGTATCGTGTTCATTTTGCCAGTCGAAATGGCTGAATGAAATTTCTTTAATCGTAATCGCGGGAACATTGTCCGCGAATCTATCTCCGCTTTCAGCGAGCCCAGATGCTAAACCTGCAACGAGTCCTGCTGCATCAACTGAACAATTCCCCATAATCAAGCCCATAGATGCCGCTTCGGCTCAATCGCGGGATCAATACAGCCTGCGAAAATGTTGCCACATATTAAAAAACCTTAGCAATCCCACACCGAAAAAGGATGCCCGCGACATAGCCAATGGGCTCGTCAATTTCGTCGTAAAATTCACGGCTCGTAACGCCGACTCGATTTATGGACAAGCACTGCAGGCTAAAATGACTGAGAAACCAACGGCTAAACAAATTTGTCTTGAATCGCTCAACATCGCCCTAGAACAAATAATACCTTTGGCAAAAAATTTGGGATGTTTTGAAGAACTTACAAAACTATTGGGAAAAAACTACGGTCTTCCCTTTGATCTTTTTAAAAAGGAATTTCAGAACGTAACCCATCTTTTCAAAAATCGGCCGGATGATGGCAGTGGTATCAGGACCGACTTTGCCTACGAATATGCGCAAAAAATGGAACAAAGAGCATGCGCGGTCATGGAAGGATATAGCAATTTGTTCACCATAGAAAACTGTCCCGAAGAAATTGTAACCCTTCTGAACGAATATGAAAAAGAAATCAGAGAAACTATGGCTAATGTCAAAAAAAATCTCGGTACTTCCCAATCTACAGCCACACTCAATCGCATCAATGATGAATTGGCTCGATTTATTGTCAGCAAAGCGAACGCAATTGCTCAACAATTCCCCAACGAAAAAATTGAAATAATTTATAGGTTCATTACCATTACAGCGTTGCCATTCGTATTGCCGGTCGTTTCCGAAATGGGATCCCTATGGGCTTTCGCTAATGGGTTAAAGAATGGAGGTATTCCGCCGCTGAGAAAAAACTTCGAAATCAAATTTCGATTATCCGGAGGGTTCATCATTGATCAAGGCGCCCCAACCCTGAATGAAGAACCGGAAGTTGATCAAAGCAAGCTAACCGCAACCGAAAAACGTGAAGCTGATCGACGTAAACAAAAAGAGAACGAACGCAGAGAAATCGCAAGACAAAAATATATCATCAATCAAATTGATACTATTATCGAATGGCTCTACGAAATAACACGAGGGAATCTCGATGTATTTCAAAAGCGCGGTACTGCTCCCAATTGGCCCATATGAAGATTTTTAGGGAGGGAATTGGGTTTTATTGTTTGTGCGTATTGCCTTTGTGCATACATATTGCTTTGTGCGCCCATCTGCGGTAAACCGCAGCAATCTCCTGAAAGGAGATTGAGGAGGCTATGCCTCCATGGGCGCACAAAAGCCAAGCGGACACCGCCGATTATTTTTTTCAATTCATTAACAGATGCAACAAAACGGCATTGAAGAGGACGACTTCGTTACGGCGCTGGTGATGACGTTGATGGTGAATTCTCTCCATTCTGATTTTCCCCCATACGTTGACCCAATCGAACAGCCGATTGGTTTAAGGCATCATAACATCCCTGCTCTTCTGGCGTCATATTTCGACGCTCAATGGGAACACCAAAATGTCTTATCCCTTGCCCAGTACGTTCTAGGCGTGCAGTTTCTTTTGTCTTTCTTCTGGTGTACTTTCCTTTGTGCTTGACAATTCTCCTGGAACATCTGACAGCCCTCCTTGAACGGCCGATTGTTCTGTTGGCGTGCTTGATTGCCCTGCTTGTTGGGTTGACTGTCCTGCTGCGGTACCTGACGGAGTTGCTAGAGTGGTGTCTTGTCTAACTTGGTGATTCCTTAAATCCTTCAAAATGTCTTTTTATATTGGCACCTCTTTCATTTTCTGTTTTACGGAAGCAATTCGCCAATTGAGTACCCAAATTAAATTTACCTTCATTGAAAAGAAACGTATTATCCCTTCCACCCCTCCGATCGGTAAGTTTAACCTCATCACCATTCATATCTACTATAGAAAATCTTGTTGGTGTCCCAATCCTTTCATCAAATCCCTTTTTCCCTCCACAAAATGTTAGGTTTTGAACCAAAAATGCCCTTGATTGTCCATCAATCATTGCCTGAAATGTGGTATGACCACATATTTTTGCCTGTTGAAAAACCTCCTTAAGCTGTTGCGCCGCCTCAGCACCTCTATCTAGATTAACTGTGTAACTTAACTGTGTAACTTATGGAATCTGATAATAACAAAAAATAAAAATTTTTCGATGAAATTTTGTTTTTATTTTTCACAGCTTAGACATTTTCCTAAAAACCGACTACTGAAAATGACAAAACGGCGTTGACGACCATGCGTTCTATCGTTTGATGAATTAAAATTCATATGGCAAAAAAAGAAAACCTAGCCATCCTTGACGCTAACGAAGCGACGGCAAATGTCGCCTATCGGCTCAGCGAAGTCATTGCAATCTATCCTATCACACCCTCTTCGGCAATGGCGGAACTTTGTGATGAATGGCAAAGTAGGGGCCAAAAAAATCTCTGGGGAATCGTTCCCGAAATCGCGCAGCTCCAATCGGAAGGCGGCGTGGCAGGGGCATTACACGGTGCGCTGCAAACGGGTACTCTTGCTACCACTTTTACCGCCTCCCAAGGTCTACTGCTCATGCTCCCCAATATGTTTAAAATAGCGGGTGAGCTGACGCCTTTTTGCCTACACGTTACGGCCCGTTCCGTAGCGGCCCATGCCCTATCGATTTTCGGCGACCACTCCGATGTGATGGCTTGCCGCTCGACGGGTTTCGCATTTCTATGTTCATCGTCGGTTCAAGAGGCCCACGATATGGCCGCCATCGCCCACGCTGTAACTTTAGAGGCACGCATTCCTTTTCTCCACTTCTTCGACGGTTTCCGTACGTCCCACGAAATCAATAACTGTCAACTGCTCACTGACGAACAGTTGCGCCAACTGATCGATGAACAATATATTTCTGATATACGCCGACGCGCACTCACCCCGGATCATCCGTCCATCCGCGGTACAGCCCAAAATCCCGATGTATTTTTCCAATCCCGGGAGGCGGCCAATTCATTTTACGATAACGTTCCGGTGATCCTTGAAAAATATTTCGAAAAGTTTGCGGCGCTAACGGGAAGGCAATACCATCTCTTCGATTACTATGGCCCAGCGGATGCGGAGCGGATCGTCATCGCCATGGGCTCGGGAACGGAGACTCTACGGAGCGTCGCCGAGGATCGCAATCGCTGGCGGATCGAAAGTGAAGAAAGCAAAGTGGGTGTGATCAAGGTGCGCACTTTCCGGCCATTTTCCGCGGAACATTTACTGGCAGCACTTCCAGAGACGATAAAATCTATTGCCGTTCTCGATCGCACGAAGGAGCCGGGATCGCTGGGAGAGCCGCTATTTCTCGACGTGGCGGCAGCGATTCAGCAATCGGGGCGGGATATTCGCGTGATCGGTGGGCGCTACGGCCTCGGTTCGAAGGAATTCTCGCCGGCCATGGCGCGGACAGTTTTCGATGAGCTCTGGAAACGCAATCCCCAAAATCATTTCACCGTCGGCATCGACGACGACGTCACCCACCGATCCCTTCCCTACGACTATGGAACTTTTTACCAGAGCTCGCGCAGCCGCATTTTTGAGGCGATGTTTTTCGGCCTCGGTGCAGATGGCACGGTGGGCGTGAACAAGAATACGATCAAAATTATCAGCGACGGAACGGACCAATACGCCCAGGCCTACTTCGTTTACGACTCGAAAAAATCTGGCGCGATGACCATTTCCCATCTCCGATTCGGACCGGAACCCATTGAGGCGCCCTACCTCATCGAGGCGGCGGACTTCATCGCCTGCCACCAGTTTTCGTTTCTCAACCGTTTCGATATTTTGAAAAATGCTAAAAATGGCGCCATTTTACTGATCAATTCGCCCCACGATCGGGAACATGTTTGGGCCCATCTCGTCCGGGAGGTCCAGGAAGATATCATAGAAAAACATTTAAAAATATACCTTATCGACGGCTACGACGTCGCGCGCAAGGCGGGTATGGGTGGCCGAATCAACACGATTATGCAGACCTGTTTCTTTGCCATTTCCGGTGTTTTGCCCAAATATGAAGCCATCGGAAAAATTAAGCAATCGATCAAAAAAACTTATGCGAAAAAGGGCGAAGACGTGATTCAGAAAAATTTTGAAGCGGTCAACATGACCCTGAATAATCTTTTTGCGCTCGATATTTCGGCGCTGCGGCCCGATAATCCGATTCGCCGATCCTCCATTGTGGCCGACCATGCGCCCGATTTTGTGAAAAATATCACCGCCAAAATGATGCTTAACGAAGGCAACAACCTGCCGGTCAGCGCGATGCCCGTCGACGGTTGCTGGCCAACGGCGACCGCCCAGTGGGAAAAACGCAATATCGCCTTCGAAATTCCCGAATGGGATCCGACATCTTGTATCCAGTGTAATAAGTGTACCTTCGTCTGTCCGCACGCCGCGATCCGCGCGAAGTATTATCCCGAAACCGCTCTAAAAGCTGTACCGGAGGGATTTCAATCGGCCGATTTCCGTTCCCGCGATATCCTCGGACAAAAATTTACCCTGCAGGTCTCACCGGAGGATTGTACCGGTTGCGCCCTTTGTAGCGAAGTTTGTCCCGCAAAAAATAAGCAGAATCCCGAGCAAAGAGCCCTCAATATGGTTTCCAAGGAGCCGATCTTGGAGCAGGAACGAGAACGTTTCGAATTCTTTCAATCGCTGCCCCAACCGACGATCGAAGCGGTGAATGACGTCAAATCGTCCCAATTTCGCCAGCCCTTGTTCGAGTATTCCGGAGCGTGTAGTGGCTGCGGTGAAACGCCTTACATCAAGCTTTTGACGCAACTTTTCGGCGACCATCTCCTCATCGCCAATGCAACCGGCTGTTCCTCGATCTATGGCGGTAATCTACCGACGACGCCCTATGCGGTGAACGACGAAGGCCATGGTCCCGCCTGGGCCAATTCCCTCTTCGAAGATAATGCGGAATTCGGTTTCGGCATCCAGCTGGCTACGGAAAAAAAACGCGCCATTGCCCTGGAGCTCCTCGGGCAACATGCTTCCATTTTCGGTGACGATTTTATTACAAAAATTAAAAATAGTACCGCGATTCCCGAGCAGCGCCAACTGGTAGCGGCGCTCCAAGAAAAGTTACGGGAACAAAAAAATCTCAGTTCCGAACTGACATTTTTGAGTGATTTGAGTGAAAGTTTAGTCCGCAAGACGACCTGGATTATCGGCGGCGACGGCTGGGCCTACGACATCGGCTACGGCGGATTGGACCACGTTTTAGCCAGTGGACGTAACGTCAATGTGCTCATTCTCGATACGGAGGTCTATTCCAACACGGGCGGACAGCAGTCGAAGGCGACGCCAGCCGGGGCCGTTGCGAAATTCGCTGCCAGTGGAAAATCGAGTCCCAAAAAGGATATCGGTTTATTGACGGTCAACTACGGCAGTATTTACGTGGCACAGATCGCATTGGGTGCAAACGATAGTCACACGGTACGGGCGATGTTGGAAGCGGATTCCTACGAAGGACCGTCGCTATTGGTCGCCTATTGCCATTGCATTGCCCATGGATTCGATTTGCGCAACGGTTTAGAGCAACAGAAAAAGGCAGTAGCGAGTGGCCACTGGCCGCTCTACCACTACGATCCGCGAAAAAAAGCGGAAGACCAAAGTGGCTTCAGTTTAGATTCCAAGCGGCCAACGATTGGATTAAGCGAGTATATTAGTGGAGAAACGCGCTTCAGTGCTTTGCAGCGAAGCGATCCGGAGCGCGCTCAGCAATTGCTCGAGGAAGAAGAAACGCGTATCCGAGAGAAATATAATCTGCTGGAACGGTTGGCAAATTTTTAATTTATATTAACGCGAATGGCGAAATGAAATGGCTTGAATAAAAGGGAAAAGGGCTTGGGAGGATTAAATGAAAATCATTCCCCTAAGCTTGATTGGATTATCTGTTGAAGGGGATGACCTTTGCAAGGAGAAAAAGAGGGTGCCATTAAGAAGACCAGGAAAAAAAGTAGGCTGTCCATCGGCGAAATGGTAACTATGACAGGCAGAAGTGTTTTTCCAAGGTGCAACGGGAGGAAAGATCGGGGTTCCTGTTGATCGATTCCCCCTCCCGGTTTGCGAAAATGTACGGGCGAACCGGCATCGAACTTTTCGAGGAGTGGCCAATGGGACACATTCTTCGAAAACTACATTTGGTTT
>JAIRLD010000059.1 GCA_031259665.1 Puniceicoccales bacterium
ATTTAAATCCCTTTTTGGCTTTACGCTTTCCAAATTCCGTCCCCAAATTTCGGCTTTTGCCTCTTTTTCTCTCGCTATTTTTGCCTTTATTTTTCCCCCTTAATTTCGCCATCCGCGTATGAAATAAAAAATCCGCCTAAGGGCTCCTCGCCCTTAGAATCCTCGCCAGGGGATCAATCCGCAAGGGCCAAGGCCCGCCCCGCGGCGAAGCCGCGGGGCCACTAATTTAAAAAAAGAAAAATTAAATGACACGCAAACCCGGCGCAGAATGCGTAGGGTTTGCGCGTCACTAAAAGAAAAAAACAAGTCAAAGAGTCTATTTTTGGCCTTGCGGCCCAGGCCTGCGCAAGTATGCGCAGGCCTGGGCCGCAAAGACGAGGTCAAGGAGGCTACGCCTCCTTGTGGGCGTGGGGCGGAGCCCTACAACTATTAAAACACTACCGCTAAAATTGAAATGTAGTTGAACAGGCCGTGCACCATGATGCAGGGAACTAAATTGCCATGATGCTCATAAAGAGAAATTAAAAATATTCCCATTACCCATAGGGGAACGAACGCCGTCAAATTAAGATGTAATAGGGCAAAAATAAACCCTGTCAATAGTATAGCCCCCAATTTGGACATGCGTGACTTCAAAAAACGATATAAAAAATAACGGAAAAGTAGCTCTTCGAAGAATGGCACCAAAATTACTACCAAAAGGATAATTCCAAACAACTGTCCTTCATGTGCCAACCCTTTCCGCAATGCTATGATGATCGGTTGTTCTTGACACTCAAACTCTAATATGCGCTGTAACGACGAAAGTACCCTCTCCCATGGTGTGCTTATTATCCACACTAAAAGAAAAAGCTGTATTACACCTATAATTCCCACAACTACGCAATCTATAGGACCCATTTTTACTGGATTGATCGAAGGCCATCTCTGGAAACGATAAAGCCCAAATAAAAATACCGTCAACGTAACATTCATTATTCCATTAGAAACACAGGTTTGTATAATTGAATCCTCAAAGCAATTTATAAAATAACCCAGAACCTGATCCGTAAAAAATGGGATCCCCAAAACACACGCCATAACCGAAAAAAAATGATCCAATTGTATTTCAATGGGTCCCAATTCTTGCTTCTCTTTCATATATTTCTCCCCTTGGATTTATTGCACACGATACTTTGAAATTAAAGTCAAGAATTTTTTTAGGAAATTTTAATTAATTCGCAAAGGCATGACCACACATAAAAATGTATCGTTCGTCTTAATAATCCCAGGACTAAACTCGTCCTTAAATTCGAAAAATATCTCGTCACTGATCAAAACTTTGAAGGGATCAATCAAAAATTGCGGATTAAACGCAATTTCTACGGATTTTTCGTCATAGGCAATCGGGAGCGCCTCCCGCGCTTCACCGTAACTTACACTGCGTGCCGAAGTTTCCAATAAATTATCCGCAAACTTTAAACGAACCGAACAGTCTTTATCGTCCGCAACAAGGGCTATGCGCTGCACCACGGACAATAATTGCTCCCGATCTAGGCGTACGCGATAGTCGGAGGAGGAAGGGATGACTTGCTTGTAGTTCGGGTATTTGCCTTCCACAATCTTCGAAACAATGTAAATCGTATCACCCAAGTTATTCTCAGTGGAGACGTCGATCGAAAAGGCTATCTGCTTATCCGTCATGAAAATGCGCGTATTCTCACCAATACCCAGAGTGCGCTCCAATTCTCCAATCATCTTCGCCGGAACAATAACGCTCTTCTGAATGTCACAACCCGGAATTTCACTGGAAGTTAATGCTAAACGACGGCCATCGGTCGCGACAAAACTTAAACCGCTATTCTCAATCAAAAAATAAACGCCATTCAAAATGTAACGATTCTCGTCCTTCGATTGCGCATAGGAAATACTCCTCAACATACGGGCAAGTTTTATCTGATTGACCTCAATCTTTTGCCCCCCTTCTAACCGCGGTAACGCCGGAAAATCATCCGCCGATAACCCTAAAATCCTGAAACGCGAACCATCCGATTCAATCCGAACCAAAACATCGTTATCTATCACACAGGTCACTTCCTTCCCCGGTAATGCCTTCACAATGGATGCTAATTTCTTCACCGGTAAGGTGATCCGCCCCGATTGCTCCACCTGAGCCGCTATGCTACAGCGGATGCCCATATCCAAATTGGTCGTCGAAAGTGCAATCTGATCGCCATCGGCAGTGGCTTCAATGAGAACATTGGAAAGAATCGGCATCGTCAATTTCGTCCCCACAACATTCATAACCTGCTGTAACCCAGAGATCAAAGTGTCCTTCTCTACTACAAATTTCATAAATCTACCATCTTTCACCCTATTACCTCATCCCCAAATGACAAGCCATAAAACATCTTCCACTTTTCAATTTTTTTCGTTTTTTTCAGATTATGATTGGCATAAGATTTTTTGACATTATCTTTGAAAAGTAGGACCATTATGCGCCTCGGAAAATACATATCAAAAAATCGAATTATTGAACTCAAAAGTAACGACTTCGGGGATGCCCTCACCGAATTGCTCCAAACTTGTAATATCTCTAGCGATTCCGAAGTTAATGCCTCCATCGTCAATGAAATCCTGGAACGTGAGAAAACCATTACCTCCTACCTCGGTAACGGTATCGCTATGCCCTACATCCGTCGCCCGATCGCTAAACCCTATATCTTCTCCATCGGACGCTGTAAAAATGGCCTCACATTCTCCAATTCCGGCGAACATAAGGATACGCATATCGTTTTCCTCATGATCATTTCAACGGAAAATGAAGAATCTTATCTCACCGTCCTCGCCGCCATCGCCCGTATCTTCCAAAATCAGGAAAATGTCGCCCTTATCCTCGAAAACCAATCCATTAATGCTTTCCGCGAACACATACGCCTCCTATTCGGAACTTATAAATCGATCATTAACACGAACCAAAGCTCCCTGAACCAATTCATGCTCCGTGAAGCCCAGAAAATCGCCCGTGCTAATAAGTGTAACGCAGTACTCGTCTTCGGAGATGTCCTAACGGGAGCTCTCGAATTTAAAGAACATTCCGATAATCTGTCCTTTATCCTCGTTACCCATAAAACGGACGCATTCACGTCAATGGAAAGTTACTTCGATGATGTCATCTATGTCCATCCCTTTTCAAATTACCGACTGTCCCAAGCCCGGAGCGCCGTTATTATCGGCCTCACCCGCGGCCTCCTTACCCAAAAAGATAGGGTCTGCTGCTTCGCCGGTCTACCCCAAAGTAATATCTTTGATACCATCTCCATCTTCGATATCTGTAAGGAATTCGGTAACTCGTTCTCCAATAATGAAGACCTCCTTGCGGAAGGTATCCATCCGGAAGCCCTTGAACGTCTATTGGCTATCGCCGCCGATATCGCCGTCGAAGGTCGTGAAGGAAATCCTGTCGGCTGCCTATTCGTTATTGGTGATATCGCTAAAATTAAACCCTTCACGAAACCCCTTGTCCTTAACCCATTCTACGGCTATAAAGAGGAAGATCGCAATATTCTTAACCCGTTTATGGCGGAAACCATTAAAGAATTTTCATCCATTGATGGCGCCTTCATCGTCCGCGGTGACGGTGTCATCGAATCCGCCGGATCCCTCATTCAGGCTTCGAGCGACCAGGTGGCCCAAATGCCGAGCGGCTTCGGTACCCGACATGCCGCCGGTGCCGTCATCTCCGCTGTCGCTCACTGTATTGCCGTCGCCGTTTCCGAAAGTACTCACCAGGTAACCCTATTCAAAGATGGTAAAATGATGCTCTTCTCAGATCAAAGTTTTTCATCCTCTTCTATTTAATTCTATCATGATCGATAGGCTATGAAAAATCTAGTAAAGATAAATCATGAGTTAGTTGTTCGTCATTTCTTCGAAAAGACGCAAAAACTATTCCAACTAAAACTCGTCGCAGGCGAAAATGGCCTCGATACACGAAAAATCGCGGATCGCGCCGTCAATCGCCCCGCGCTTGCTCTAACGGGCTACTTCAAACACTTCGCACAGAAGCGTTTGCAGTACTCCGGTTTTTGCGAGTTATCCTACCTCCTCGACCTCGATCGAAAAGATCAGTTGAAGGCCATTGGAAATATCGATGAACGACAGGTACCTTGCTTCGTCGTCACCGATCGCATTCCAATTCCCCAATATCTGATCGATTTTTTCGACGATCGAGCATTACCACTATTCTCGACAGCACTCAGCTCTGTCGAGTTTATCGAAGGGGCAACCCTCTTCTTCGATGAGTATTTCTCTCCGACGACAACGCTCTTCGGAACCCTCGTCGAAATTCATGGTATTGGTGTCCTCATCCAAGGATTACCAACGTTCCCTAAAAGCGTCTGTACCGTCGCACTCGTCGAACATGGACATACGCTGATCGCCGATGATGTCGTCTGCGTCTCCTGCGGACATCATAAGACACTCATCGGTAAAAGTAAAAAAATTAGCTACGGATTCATGGAATTCCGCGGAATTGGTCTGCTCCAAATAACGGATCTCTTCGGAATGCGTTCCATCCGACAGCAATCCTCAATCGATCTCGTGATCCGCTTCGAGGAAACATTGCCTCCCGATGTTGGTAGATCCGGTCTCGAAGAACCGTCGAGCTACGATATTCTCGGCATTACCCTTCCACTCGTCATCCTCCCCTCCTGTTCGGGAAATGACGCCTATCGACTGATCGAGGTTACTACTACGCTCCAACTGCTGCGGGCGAACGGCAATAATCCAGCCGAAGAAATCACAAAACGCCTTATCGCACATATGCAAGAGAGTATCTTCTAAGCTCCGCAAGGGCAATGGGAATTCTTCCCCTTGCAACCCTTGACCAAAGGATCCATCCACTGGACCTGGTTTTCGGGAAGTATCCCCGCGGCTCCGCCGCGGAGAT
>JAIRLD010000057.1 GCA_031259665.1 Puniceicoccales bacterium
ATTTTTAGCGCCAGCAACATCATGCAAATTCCCGGAACTTATTTCGAATTGAGTAATTTTTTGTTTTTCCGTTAGGACCAGATGGAGCTTTAAACCAAATATAGTTTTCGTCGAAAAATGTGTCCCATTGGCCACTCCTCGAAAAGTTCGATGCCGGTTCGCCCGTACATTTTCGCAAACCGGGAGGGGGAATCGATCAACAGGAACCCCGATTTTTCCTCCCGTTGCGCCCATTGGAAAAACACTTTTGCCTGTCATAGTTACCATTTCGCCGATGGACAGCCTACTTTTTTTCCTGGTCTTCTTCTCCTTGCAAAGGTCATCCCCTTCAACAGATAATCCAATCAAGCTTGGGGGAATGATTTTTATTTAATCCTCCCAAGCCCTTTTCCCTTTTATTCAAGCCATCTCATTTCGCCATTCGCGTATTATTGATTGTGGCGTAAGAAGTTTACGGGCGGGATGGTCTTCGAAAACGGTAAAGAGTTTCTGGGATTCTGCTGAAGAATGTTGTAGGAAGCTGCAAAAGAGTCCTTTATTGATCAATGATGAACAATTGATACTTATGAAAGAGGAGCTTGAGTCTTTAAGGGAAATTATTCAGGATTTAGATGAATTTGCTACTACGCCGAGTGAGGAGAAAAAGCGAGATTTGGAATCTATTGCATATACCGTTGATTCACGTGTTCAGTCGCTTATTCTTTGGAGGCTTAAACAAATAGAGAAAGGTCAAGGTGGAGAATAAGGAACGGGAGGAAGAGGAGAAAAGCAGGTCCCGAAGCCGTGAAGGGTAAGGATTCTAAGAAAAAGTAAGAAAAAGTCGCGGTGTAAAAATTGCTAAAATCAGAACAAATTATTTGTTTCGTTTTATATTATTGGCGGTCTTGATAATGTTGAATGTCTTTATATTTAATTTTCAAGAGGGACGACACAAATAATAAAGCTTGACAGTCTCCATGTGTCGTTAACTAATATTAGAAACAAATTTTTAGAAAGGTGTTTTTATGGAAAAATCAAAAATAGTTAAAATTTTTGCGATAACTTGTGGTTTCTGTTTTAGCAATATGTATGCTTCCTTAAGTGAAGCTTTATTAAATGAATCTGTCTCGATTATCTATTTCGGCGTAGCAGGATTAGAGGACAGCTGGCAGACAATGAGGGGAAGTTTCGTGTATTTTGCTGAAAAATGGCGTGAAAAAGTGAAAAAAAATTCTTTATTAGAGGGGAATGAACAATTGAAGCTTAAAGATGGAATATTAGCATCTTTGATTGAAATTGTTAAAGATTTAGAAGAATTTGCTAAAGGGCAGAATGACGATGAGGAACAGCGTTTGAGATCAATTGCAAATCGTTCTGATCCACGTATTCGGTCACTTATGCTTTCAAAGCTTGAGCAAATAAAGAAGAAAAAAGAGGATAAAGTGGATCATGAAGATCCTTCAACGGTTTCTGCTAAAAGAAGGGCAGATCCTAGAACCGTGAAAGGTAAGAATTCTAGAAAAAGTAAGAAAAAGTAATTGTAATATAAAATTTTGAGCGCATAACTTCATGAATAATTAGGGAGTGCAAAGAGGAGGAAAATGGTGTTCTCCTTAAAATTTGTATCCCTAAAAATAAAACGGAAAATAAACCCATTAAGATTGTAACAAATTAAGATTGTAACAAAATTAGTGCAATATAAAGATTGCCAAAAATTAAATGGCCCATTTCTTTTAGAAAATGACAATCGCTTTTGAACAGGAACTCAATGAAGAACAATACGCGGCTGTAATCTCCCAAAGCCCTACTAATCTTATTTTGGCTGGCGCAGGAACAGGTAAAACACGAACGTTAACCTACCGCGTTGCCTGGCTCATTGAAAAAGGCGTGATCCCAGAAAATATTTTACTCCTCACATTCACCAATAAGGCCGCACGCGAAATGCTCCAACGCGTTGAAATATTGACAGGCTTCACCAGTAATCTGTTCTATGGCGGAACGTTCCACCACATCTGCCAACGCTTGCTGCGACGCCACCTGGAAAATCCAAATTTCGCTATCATCGACGAAGATGATTCGCTGGCCCTATTCAACGACGCCATTAAATCGATTTCTCCAGATTTTTCAAAAAATAAAAATAATCCCAAACCCAGAATATTATACGAGATTATGAGCTTTTCACGCAATACAATGCGATCCATCGCCAACGCAATCGAGGAAAAATACCCCCACATGGCGGACTATGGAGGAACACTGAAACTGTTTATCAATCGCTATGAATCGATCAAGACGGAACAAAATGTGATGGATTATGACGATTTACTCTCCAATTTTGTACAGCTGCTGGAGGAAAAACCGGACATCGCTGAACACTATAACCAACAATTTCAACACGTTCTAGTCGACGAATACCAGGATACTAATTCAATTCAGTTAAAAATGATTGATTTAATTGCTAGAAATGGACAAATTTTTGCAGTCGGTGACGATGCCCAGTGCATTTATACCTGGCGTGGCGCAAATATTAAAAGTATCATCGAATTTCCTAAAAAATACCCCCAGACAAAGGTAACCAAAGTCCAAGTAAATTACCGCAGCACACCGGAAATTTTAAACTTTGCCAATGAAATTCCCGTTTCAGAGAAATTTGAATACACAAAAATTTTAAAGCCAACGAAAAATTCCTTTCGTAAACCACTCTTCGTAACGGTGCTCGATGCGCGCCAGCAGGCTAATTTTGTCGTCAAACGACTCATTGGCTTACGCAACGAAGGCTATCCGTTTTCGGAAATCGCAGTTTTATACCGGGCACATTACCAGTCGATGGAACTGCAAATGGAACTGACACGCAACAATATTCCCTACACAATTACCAGTGGCATACGATTTTTCGAACAGGCCCATATCAAGGATATTTTATCATTTTTACGTTTCATTATCAATCCACAGGATGTACGGGCATTTGTTCGCATGGTATGCCGATTTCCAAAGATGGGTGAAACGACGGCTGAACGCCTTTTACTTTCTCTACAGCAGCTTGCCGAAACGACCAAAAAGGATTTATTTTCCCTATTGGAGGCGGAAGAAATTATCAGAAAAATCCCACCAATAGCTTTAGCATACTGGATTCCCTTAGCCCATGTGTTGCATGGATTATATGAAGGGTCGTTCGGTTTTCGTAGAAATGGACAAGAGTCCAGGCGGAACGAGGACTTGTTTGAATATGCGCAAAAGGCGCGCGAAGAAAAAATATCGTTTGAAACCATAGGCGAGATGATTTTTTTTATCCTCGAAGGCGAGTACGGCGAGTATTTGAAAAGGGCTTTTGCCAATTGGCAGCCACGCTGGGATGATATAGAAGCTTTTACGAATTTTTGTAATAAATTTCAGGATATATCGGATTTACTCCAGCAGGTAACGCTTTTACAATCGGAGTACAACGAGGAAAGTACAAGTGATGTAGAAAGCATTTGTTTGAGTACGGTACATCAGGCGAAGGGGTTAGAATTTGCGGTAGTATTTATTTTGTCGCTCAACGAAAATAGTTTTCCGTTGAGGCGGACGATTGAGGAGGGCGATGTGAACGAGGAGCGGCGATTATTTTACGTTGCGGTGACGCGTGCACGCAAGGAATTGTATCTATGCGTGCCAAATCAGGCGATTATCGACTATAAAAAGGGGTATTTTTCAGTTCCCTTGCAGCGTAGTCGATTTATACGGGAGATTGGAGAAGATCGTTTCGAAACACTTAATTTCGTGGAGAAAAATAATCCACCCTCAAAGTATTCTCGGCGTTGGTCGGGGCGACCGGACTCGAACCGATGACCTCATGTACCCAAAACATGCGCTCTACCAAGCTAAGCTACGCCCCGCTTTTTCATAGGGTACTCAAAAAAATTTCCTCAACCTGGCAACATAAAAATAATCGCTATAGAGTTAATATGAAATGAAGAAATGTTGACAGCTACAGATTTTCTTCCAAAGCTAGGAGGTAGAGGGTGGGAGCGAGCAGCACGTCAAAATTTTTTGCCCTGGATCAACCCGTTTAAGATTTTCGTCAGCGGCATTTTTGCGATCTGTGCTAGTCTGTGATATTCGGAGGAAACGAGACTTACCCTAAGAATTATAAGAAATGTAATTATTGGAGCAAGACACTTGACAGCTACAGATTTTCTTCCAAAGCTAGAAGGCAGAGGGCGGGAGCGAGCGGTACGTCAAAGCTTTTTGCTTTGAGTCGAGCTGTTTAAGGCTTTCATCAACAGCATTTTTTGAAAATTGAGATGAAAAATACGAAATGCTTTCAATTTTTTGGGGATGACATTAGAGCAATTCGATTGGTAAATGGTAGTAGCCGCGATCGTCTTTTTTTAAATACTTATCCCGTTGCGCCAGGGTTGGAACGATGAATGGGACAGCGTTGATCATACTCTCATCGATGTAGTCGATGGGGTCGAGATCGTCGAAAATGAGCGTCATACGCCGTGGCTGATCGTTCAGTAATTCGGGTATGTTTTTTACGGAATATTCTGAAAGAATCCTGATGGGCAGTGGATAACATTCCTTTTGTTTGCAGTGTTCTAGGAATTTTTTCAATCGATTGCGGTCAATTTCTGGATTGTTATCGATAAGTAAAATATCAGAAAAATGGACCGTTGCGTCCAGTAAATTTTCGTGTCGTCCATCGAAATAGCGATGATCGACGATGGCGATAATTTTTCGAATATTGAGTGAGAACTGTTCATGAATCGTGAACAGTTTTTGAAATTGTTCTGCGAGATTAAATTGCGGTGACAGCGCAATCACTGTTTCTTTCTTTTCTAGGTTGGATTTATTTTGAAAAACTTCGGTAAAAGTATCCCAATTGAAAAATTTAATCATCAAATTTCCAGCAAAATCGGTAGGTTGCAGCGATTGATTTCCCGATTGGGGGGTATAAATCTCATCCTCCAACTCGAGAAAATCACAGATGGAACGAATGATTGCGAAGGTATTTTTTTGAAAACTTCCTAAAAGAATTATAAAATTACAATTCTCCATGATTTCGCAGCCAACTTGCTGAGGATTCAATCATGTATTCCAATTGTGGGTATTGCAAGTACCAACCAAGTTCTCGCCGAGCTAGATTGGGATCAATGGCCAAGCGCTCGATTTCTCCGGTTCGATGTTTTTTTTGTTTGACATCTATATTTTCATGTAAGATATTTTTCGCGATTTCGATCATATTTTTGACGGAATAGGTATGTCCAGAGGAGATATTATAGATGGAATATTTGGGGGGATAGTTAAGTTTAGGGAGTGCTGAGATAATTGCGTAGGCAACGTCGTTGACGTGAATAAAATCGCGTTCGGGAGTATGGTCTGCCGTTACATTGTTATTGCCAAAAATGTCTACAGAATCGTCAAACAGTATAAGAGAAAGGAGATCGTCATTTTGTGGGAATACGGTTCCATTGGGATCCATACCGATGACGTTTGAAATTCGTAGGACAACGGCATGTAAATCGTGGGAGGAGGTCAATGATTCGATGAGTTGTTCAATGGCGAGTTTTATTTTCCCGAGAGGGTTAATGGGATTAGGGGGGGTATTTTCTGTGGCCATGGATGAAGGGATATTACCGTAGACCTGGGCGGAGGAAAGAAATATTATTTTCTTTACATTATTTTCCAAAGCCGTTCGGAGGAGAAATATAGTTCCCATGAGGTCATTGCCGTAATATTTTATGGGATCTGCGATGGTTTCCATGATATTTGAAGATCCGGAGGCATGGAGGATACATTCGATACGTTCTTCTTTAAAGATTGATTGGATGAAGGCCATGTTTCCATGATCGCCGACGTAAAATCTTTGAAAAATGGAAGTATCTTTAGGTTTAAAGAAATCGAGGCCGACGAGTGAATGGCCCAATAGGGATAATTTTAAGGTACAGTGATTTCCGATATATCCTGCGGCGCCTGTGAGCAAAATATTCACGATCAAAAAATTATAAAATAATAAGGAAATGGCAAGAAATTTTTTTCGATAAAAGGTTACGAGACAATTAGTTATAATTGAAGCTATTTTTTTAAGCACATCCCGAAAGATGCGCTCCGTTGTTTTGAATTTCAACTAATATTTTTCTATTTTTACGAAAATTTAGCTTTTCGCCATCCTTGATCCCATTTTCGCCCGCGCTTCCTATGATTACTTCTTCGCCCTCACTGTTTTCCTTGGGATGGCCTTCTACGGCGCCGTGTTCGAGGAGAAATTCAATGATTTGGTCATATTTAGCGTTGATTATTTTATGTTTATGTTGAAATTTTTCTTTCACTTGTTGAGCTAAATTTATGGGTATGAATCCTTTTTTTAATTTCGTTGGTTTGTAAAATCCGTCTACAATAAAATCCACTAGCGAAGGAATGTCTTCATCATCCAGTGGTGGAATGTCAACACCCTCTTCTTGAAGTTGTATGATATATTGATCCCATTGATCACTGTACGTTTTATAATAACAATATTTTTCTTTTCGTTGTCGGATCAAATCCAATGCTGTTTCTCCTTTTTTGTTTTGAATATTGACATCGACGCCGAGTGCGACGAGTTCTTTAAGTAATTTTAGATCGGGACATTCTATGGACAAAATACCATTCGGTTGGGATACAGCCAGATGGAATGCCGTATTTCCTTCGTTGTCCTGAGCATTGGGAATCGCACCGCGATCTACAAGTAATTGCATTGCAGGAAAATATTGATAGGTTTTCTTCAATGAACTTTCTTTTTTCAAATTAGTACGTAATTTTTGAGATAGATTTCGAGGTATACGCTTGGGGCTGTGATATCCTTGACGACCCATTTCAAAAAGAATAGTGTAAACTGCCAACATTAATGGTGTGTAGCCTTTATCATCTTGGGCATTGGGATCTACGCCATAATCTAGCAATAATGCTATCTTTTTTGCGGAGCCACAATGTGCTGCTAAGTGTAACGGTGAACGTCCTTCTCCGTTTTTCCAATTGAGCTTGGCACCGTTATTTAGCAGCAATCGTGTCGTACCTATAGATCCATCCAATATCGCATAACATAATGCTGTTTGGTTGTCCGCAAGGGGTGTATTAACGTCGATGCCTTCTCCAAGTAAACGTTTAATAAGTGGTTTATTTCCAAATGCTACAGCCCAATATAGTTTCCCTGCTTCATCAAACCATGTCTCTCTAGGTTGTCTATAAAGTACCATATCCCTACGGGATAGACCCAAATCACGCACCCAAAAATCGTTGGTCATTTTATTACTTACGGCCTGCGTTTTCGTACCGAATGCACAATTCCATAAAAAAAGACTGCTAATTACAACACTTTTTAATAACTTTTTCCCATTTATACCTTAAGTGGATATTTTCTATTTCTGAAGAAATGTCAAATTAATTATGGGTAAATATCTTAAGAAGATCCTGTAAGTTCTGCTTTTTTTGAATGAGCAATGTCTGTAAATATCTCAATTGAAGCGATTGAAACCTCTTTTCTTTTTGCCTAAACATCACATCCGCTTGATGAAGAGGATTTTTTTCTCCTTCTAGCTGGATGATTAGGCTATAACTTTCGTCATTATTGTTGATTGTGCACTTTGGTTTTAGATTGTATGTTTTTTCCACATCAAGAAGCAGCCAGTTTATGACGTCCTCATATTCCTTTTTCATTTGTTGATCGGATTCTTTTATTTGTAGATTTAATATTGGGATTTTTAAGTTTGCTATCGATATTTGAGGATCTACCGTTAATATTTCTGGATTTAATGTTAGTGCGAGGAATCTTTCAATGGCCCAATCCAATATTGTTTTGTCATTTTTATCCTTTGCGTTTAGTTTTGAATTTAATCCTTTTTCCAACAACAGCTCGAGCACCTTTTTAGGCACATATGGGCCCGGAGAGGGTACTGCTTCCTCCATTTGATCCAGACCCATTTTCTTTAAAAACTCTTTGCTTTGTCTTTCACGGAAGGCTTGAACTATATCGACTGTCGCATGGTTCTGTACGCCTACGCTTCTTATTTTATCAAGTGCTTGCATTTCATCTGGAGTCAGTAAAGCTAGATGTAATAATGTTATTTCTTCTCCAAGCTTTTTTATTTCATTGCTCACTTTGCATACATCAGCTCCATAGGCGATGAAAATTTCCAATGCTTCCGGATGTCGAGACAATACCGCTTCTTCCAATAGGGTTAAAGTCTCACTTTGCCACTTGATTGAAGTAGCCATCTGAAAGTGAGCTTGTACATTTGGATCTGCTTCTCAATCTTTAACAAATCCTATACACTCTTCCATTGATAGGTTTCGTCGATAAAGCCTTCCCCCCAAATTATTGATTGTGCTACTAACATATTTATACATTTTTCGTGTTGGCGTATGCAGCCGCTGCGTTGCCTGAACCTGTGTTATAATACTAGCGGAAATTCCAAACATGGAATTGCCAAGTATGAGATTGTTGATTAATTTTTTATTAAGATTATTCATTTTCATAACTCTCCTTTCTACACTTCCATAATCTAGGATTATTTTCGATGGTGCAAGAGGTTTTGAATGGAAAGTAGTTTTTGAAGATATTTTAGCGAAATGTCTTGCTGTTTTTGTAAAATTACAAACAAAAAGCACATCCTTAAAGATGCGCTCCGTTGTTTTGAATTTCAACTAATGTTTTTTAATTTTTTGGTGATTTAGTTCTCACTGTCAATATGACTTCGTTATTTTTCCTGGTTATTATCTTTTTTTTATCGTCCATATTTTTAATCAATAGTTCCACTATCTTTACCGACGCATAGAGTTGCTTTGCTGTAACTTGACCTTTTCCTCCTCAGATAGCTCTCTCTTTCCTTGCTTCTCGTAGGGATACTCTACCTCCCTATGAATGTGTTGTATCCCTTGATATCCGGAATCCACATACGCTCTAGTCCCTTCGGGAATCTCATCTCCTTACTTTAGGAGGGCAAAGTCATGTACGGATCCAGGTATTGATTTGGATACCCCAATTATCCTTCCCTTCCTTGTAATCTCAAAAAACTCATCGTTAATCATGTTTTTACCTCCCGATGCTTTGCTTTGCACAATTTATCAGGGTTTAAGGTAATTTACTGCTTTCACGACAGGTTTATTATTTCGCCTTTACCGTGTGGTGATGTTTTATAAAGGGATTTGGACGTAGTGATGATAGAAGTGTCAGCAAGATAGGCAAAATATTGTGCCGGTGGTTTTATATTTTGTGCAGTACGCTTCATTTTTTGGGTCATAAAAATTTTATAGATATTACGAAATAAAAGACTTGACATTAGGGAATTTTTTTAAAAACGTTCGCGTAAATTATGAGTAGATTATTTAAGATTTGCTATGTGGTCGTTTCTGCATCGATATTATCTGATGCAAAGGCGCATTTTTTCCATAACAATAGAATTGATCGTTCAGGAAGAACGGTACCAGCGGGTAGCGGAAGTTTGGTTCCCGCGAGGTCTCTCGCTCCTAGGGCAGCACCAGCGGGTAGCGGACATGGGGGGCAGGTAAGATCTTTGTGGCAAATTTTTACCAATACCTGCCATCGCTTCCTAGATATTCTTGAGCAATTTGTCAAAAGAAACTTGTCGGTGGCAATGGCGGAGTTAGATAGATTTTCAAGAAGAAACGAATTTCGGGGACAGCAGCTGTCATGGGTAAGGTCTCTTGCCGGAGGGACGGTCCAAGGTTTCTGCTACCCAAACTGTCAGGCTTTTTGGGACGATACTGATGCTAAATTAGAAGCAAACCATGATTACATCCAGGTCTTTTTCCCAAGTTTGGGACCATCGCAATATGCAAATCAAGATTTATACATAAGGGATAATGTGGAAACATGGAAAGCTTTGCGTCTCGAGTGTCCAACTCTTTGGGAAAATATACGGATAAATATGGTGATCTCTACTCTTCGTATGCTCCATTTTTGGGGACTTCGTATTGCTTTTCCGGAAAATGTAGAGAGATTTATGCATAATTTAACGGTGGAAAATTTTGGTGATTTTGATTTTCCGCATGCAATAACAATTATAGATAATCCCAATTCTGTATTACATAGAGCGGGAGATCATAATAGGCTGAGACTTACACGAGTGATAATGGCTCTACAATTGTTTGGATGTGAAGATTATAATGATAAAATTAGAGAATATTTAGAAGCAAATTATCCAAGGGATGAGTCCTTTAATTTTTGGATGCGTGCGTTGGGAAGAGATTTTCAGCTATAATTGAGTTTTTCCTTTCTCGTTTTGCCTTTCGCAGACAAAGTAATCAATCTCGGTTTATTGTTATTTTATTAAATAAGAATAAATCGAGATTTTTTTTGAAAAATTATCGATAATTATTGTGAAATATAAAAATAAAACTTGACTATAGTGAATTTGTCTTAAGGTAACATACATCATGAATAAAATATTCAAAACTTATTGTACAACTATTTCGGCCTTGGCATCATTTCAAGTAAAGGCGATTTATTTTAATGGAAGGGATTTTCGTCCTTCAAAGGCGACGTATTCTTCGATGATTCTAGGTAGTAGATATGGAGAAACATACGCTAGGAGGATGGTGCGACTTGTTTTGCCTCCAATGCAGATTGGAAAAGAGACAAGAAATACCGCAGGGCAAGGAAAAGCTCTACCGAATGCAGAAAGGCCTGTGACATTACCAACAAGTCGGGGCAATGCGCGCCATCGACGGGGTAGCAGAAGTGCGCTCCTATCACAGTCTCTCACCAGCAGAAGTAGTCGGAAGAGTTTAGCAGGGCAAGGAAAAGCTCTACCGAATGCAGAAAGGCCTGTGACATTACCAACAAGTCGGGGCAATGCGCCATCGACGGGTAGCAGAAGTGCGCTCCCGCAGCCTCCTCCCATACATACACTTTCCGTAAAACCTCCTACCAGCGGAAAGGAAAGGAAAGGCGTAGCGTGGCGAAGGAGTGCCGATCCGTATTTTGTAGATGCGCCCCCATCGTCAGAAATTTGGGAAAAAGCAACAGGAGCGAGGGCATTACTAACACAAATTAGAGATGTTGCAGCGGTTTCCCGTTTTACATCACAGGAAATGGCTGAAATTGCTTTAAGGAAAAGTGATTTTCTTGCGGCCACAGCGGTCCTTGGAGATCAAGCGCCGATGGGATCTCCGGAGAAAAATTTTGCCGATCTCGTCATGCGATCCGTTAAGCGGGGTATCCTTGAAAGTTTGCCTGCAGCAATGGCGGAGTTGGAAAAGTTTTCGAGGAAAAGCGAATTCCAAGGGCGGCAATTGGATTGGGTGAAATTTCTTGCCGGAGCAACGGTTCAATGTTT
>JAIRLD010000083.1 GCA_031259665.1 Puniceicoccales bacterium
AGCTGCCCCAGCCGCCGACGGCTAGACCCGGACAGACAGGTGTGCTGCCACAGCCGCCGACGGCTAGACCACGACAGACAGGTGTGCTGCCACAGCCGCCGACGGCTAGACCCGGACAGACAGGTGTGCTGCCACAGCCGCCGACGGCTAGACCCGGACAGACAGGTGTGCTGCCACGGTCGCTGGTGGCTAGATCCGGACAGACAGGTGCGCCGTATCGGATCTTACCCAATGGATTGGTGAATTTTCGTAACACGTGCTATATTAATACCGTAATGCAGTTGCTAAGAGCAACCCAAGAATTCGCAAAACCTTTAGTAGAGTGTTCGATCGAGCATCCCTTGATATCCGAGTTGCGGAAAATAATTCTTGCCCTCAATTCACCAGGAGGAATATCAGGGAATCATTTGATGGAGGCATTAAGAGGAATATATGGATTTTGGAGAAAACCGTTTGATGTGAATTATCAAGGTGATGTTCTTTTTTTTATGGGAGAATGCATCTCTGATCTAGGTAAAATTTTTCCTTCTGGTAGTACCGGTGAGGGAATAGCCGATTGTTTTCGATTTGGATTGCGTCGGATTTACCGTCCAGATGATCCCGTACATGCATTTGATGAGGATTCTCTGGTACAACAAGAATTTTTTCTTCAAATTAGAATGGTACCGGGAAATTCAGGATTTATACAAGCACTTAGGAATTTCAGTGCTCCAGGGCATATGTCACAGGAACTTGACAATGGAGTCGAAATTGGCGTGACGACACATAATCGGATTGAAAATTTTCCTCGAGTTTTTTTGATACAAATTGAACGATTTATTGACACGAATTATTTGAGCTCGGAGAAGGATAATCGGCCAATGCCTATACCGTCGAAGTTTAATTTTCCGCGAGAAGCAATGGTTAGACCTCACCTTGTGGAGTGTGAACTTATTGGTGTTGCAGCTCATTTCGGAGAAACCTCTCTCAGTGGACATTATATCGCGTACATTAAAACTGACGGTGGCTTCTGGGAATTTAATGATTCTAGAGTGAGATGGATGAGTAATGAAGAGGCACAGGGAGCATTCGCAACTAGATCACGTATAGCAGTCGTGAGATGTCGCGAAATCGAGCAGGAATAAGGAACAGTTAAAGACAATATTAGCAAAATGTTTTGTGTTAATCCATAAAAAGTGACAGGATAGTATTAATTTTTTATGCACTCATATTCATAGGGAATAATCCCACACAAGTGTGGGGTTATTTTTTTACCCAGTAGTGTATGGCGATATTTATTTTTTCATTTTCCCATCGATGGATAAATACAGTCGCCTTTAATTTTCAAAATATATAAATTATGTAAGAATTTTATTTGACTTAATATTTTTGCTTAATATACACTTGAGGAATGATCTATAATAATTTTAACGTTTCTAAATGGAGTAGGGTTTGTCCTTTTCTTGGGATAGTGTCTTGGCTCAGTTTTTTGAATATGGGGATAGGTGCACTGGATGCTGGTAGTGTCGCACCTTATTCCGCAGATTTGGGAGATGTCGGAGGTGTTGTAGCTCCATACGCTGGAATTCCATACGCTGGAGAACTATCCGATGAAAACACTTCCGGTACTTGCGGGGTAAGGGTCAATATGACCGGTGTCAATGTTGTGCCTTGGTCAGCAGATTTTGAGAATGCCGGATATTGCGTAAATCCGCAAGGTATGGACCTAAATAATTGGGGTGCCCAAGCGGGGATAGGTACGTCAGATATGGGGATTACGCCTTGGTCCGCAGATTTGGGGGGTATCGGAGGTACCGAAAATCCGTCCGATATAGAATTGCCCAATCAAGATCATTCGGATATTAGCGGAACGAAAGTGTACGGGTACGGTGAGAAGGCTGTGGCGTGGACCAAATGGTTTTTAGGTTTTTATGCGAAGGGTGTTTTAAGTGTCTGTTTGGTTATTATTACAGAAAGTATATGTTCTGGAAGATACAAAAATAGCTCAAAGGGCATGAATGTGAATGTCGATGGTACAGTAAATTCACACGGTGTAGGGTTACCTAATTTGCGCAATTCATGCTACATAAATAGTGCCATACAACTATTGTTTTCGATTTCGAAATTTAGGGCGGCTATATTTTCTCCCGGGGCTGGGGATCAAACCGATGTAATCAATGATTCGGGTAAGAAAGCCCTTCAAATGCTTCAAACTTTGTTTCTAGCTATGAATGCGAAAATCATCAATTCCAGAATATTGGAAGAGTGTTATACTGCCCTTGGCTATAAGAATAATCAAGAAGACTGTGTAGAATTTATGGCGGGACTGTTGGATGATATAGGAACCGTTCTTCCCGAATCAACGGAATTGTTTTGCTATGGTACGCAGGTAAGAATCTCACCCAAATCACGTGCCGAAGTGTTCAGTCGATTTGAAAGCATACGTGATGAAGAAGAGATATTTCATCCATTACCGATTGACCAATCCAATGGCGAACCAAATACCCTTGGAAACACGTTGGAGCAGATCTATAATCGCTCGGAAAATATCGAAAAGTGGGAATTGGTTGAAAAAGGTATCGAAATTGCTGCAGAGAGAAGCCAAAAAATAACGAAAATTCCAGAATATATGCTGTTCCAAATTTGTCGATTTAGTGGGCTAGGGAATAAATTATTTAATCGTTTTGATTTTCCATTTGAAATGGATTTGAAGCCCTATTGTATAGATGACATTGGAGATAAAACCATGATGGGGCTTTGTGGTATCATCGTACATCGCGGCGAAAATATCTATGGTGGGCACTATTATGCAATCATTAGGAATGGACGGGGCGAATGGGTAAAATTTGACGATAATCTCATAAGCGGTATTGAGGGAAATTGCATCGATGGCATTAATCCAGAGGCTAATGAGACGCCATATATACTATTGTACCAGAAACTGGTGAGACGCCCCACACAGAGACAGGCAAGAAGTCATCAGGGATCGGCGAAAGGCTACTATCAGAAAAAGGCAAAGCGTTACCTTTAGGGACAGGCAAGACGCCATACGGACCACATATTGTATCGGAAGATATAAACAAGCAGGTTAGAGCATCTTAAATAAGCCTATAAAGGCAGTATAATTTTCGTTTTGGCCAAGTTTTCAGGTGACTGCCGCGAAAAAAAGTTATGGAAATATCATGATTGTCGTAAAATAAAGCTTGACTAGTATGGAGATCCGGGAAAGTGTGTCCAATACATGGACAAGATATTAAAAATTTGTTGTATTACGATTTTAACAAAAACGTTACCTCATGCGAAGGCAGTTAAATTTAATAATAACGAAGCTGCTGCGCGATCACAGTTATTCCAGAAAGCGGCATTAGCACCTAGGACTTCGCAGTCTTCCGGGAACTTGACATCAGCACCTGCGACTGGACCTAGGTCAAGTACACCGGCTCCGTCGCCGAGGGATAGAACTGGGCTAAGTGCGACATCTTCTTTTTCGTCGGCTGGACCAAAAGGGCCAAGTACACCACCTCCGTCGCTGAGGGATAGAACTGGGCCAAGTGCGTCGCTTTCGTTGTCGATGGATGATTTACAGTGGGATGCCCCCGAAGAGGTACGTAAGTTGACCCAGGCGTTTGAGGCTAACCCAGCGCTGATGGATACGTTGGTTTCGCTACTGAAAGAAGAAAAAGATGCGTTTGAACAGTTTATGATAGATAACCCCGGACGGACACGTGAGTTGCTCCGGTTGTTTGACGATAACCCAATACTGACAGATGTATTAAGTTGGTCAATAAGTAAACTAATGCAGAAGGATATATCAGGCTATGGAAGGGATAGGGAAATGGGTTTAGTACCACAACACAATGGGTTATTCAATGTCGGCAATACATGCTATATCAATAGCGCAATGCAGTATCTCTATGCGGTCGAAGAATTTAGAAGAGCAGTCATGGATAGTTTAAGTATGCATTCTTTGATAAGAGCGCTCAAAGAAATATTTGGAAGCTTCGGTTTGTCCCAAATGATATCAGCAAATCGCTTGAAATATTTATGGGAAAATATGGTATTCCCTCCAATGAATGCTCTTATAAGTAATCCGAGCGGAAAGTTTATTATAGGAATTGGGGGGCAAATGGATGCTCATGAATTTATTATGGGATGTTTCGATATATTAGATGGCGACAAAGGCCGTATAGGTGCCGACGATCAAGTAACTAAATGTTTTCGATTCAACGTTCTTGAGACTGTTCATGAGAAGTCAAATCCCAGCAATTATAGGAATCAGGAAGGGTCATCGATTGATTTGGGTTTGCATATACAAGCGGAACCTGTAGGGAAAGAAATTCCAGGTGAATTTATGCAGGCGCTCCGAAGTTTTGGTGCCCCAGAGGAACTCACTGGAGATAATCAATATGATGTAAATGGACGCAAAGTGGATGCAGTTAGATATAGTCGCATTGAAAATCCTCCTCCAGTTCTTTTGATACAGATTAGACGATTTACATCTTATTATAATGCTTCTGGTGATTTTGTAGCGAGGAAAATTGATCGGCCAATGGCTATACCAATTGATTTTTATTTACCGCCAGAAATAATGGCTGTTTCTAGGCCAGTAAAGTATCGGCTGACCAGCGCGATAGTCCACAGAGGAAATCCAGCAGGAGGTCATTATTGGGCGCAGGTCAGAACTCGCAATGGCTTCGAGAAGTGTGATGATGGTAAGGTGGAATCTGTGAACACTGAAGAGGCATTGGAAGAAATAAGAATGGGAGGATATATACTAGCCTTTACTTTAGACGTACCACCTAAAGGAATATTAGAGGAGTGCACCGAAGTAAGCCCTTAAAGGCCGACAAAATAGTATTGATTTTTTATGAAATCATAGAAAATAACCTACGCGAGTGAGATTTTTTGCCTGGTGGTGTAATGGTAGCACAACGGATTCTGGCTCCGTTTGTCTAGGTTCGAGTCCTAGCCGGGCAGCCAATATTTGCTTTTAACAGCCTTTAGTTGTTGTAGGGAAAAAATCCCTAAAAAAGCATTAATTTTTTACTTGCATGGTTTGAATAAGTTTTTACAGTAACAACCGTTATGAAGAAATATTCATTGTTGGCTGTTTTAAGTTGTTTAGAAAGTTATTCGTTTACCACCGGTAATGCGTCCCATTATTCGTTGTATACAGATGAACATTCCATGGAGGAAACATTTTTCGGAGACGGTTCAAAGGAACAAGTACAGAGACGAAACCAGAAATTTCAGCGAATTTCAGCTAAATTGGAAGCTTTCAGAAGGGCTTTGGATTTCTGTAGAGCTGGCCTAAGTAAGTGGTCATCGAATGATGAAAGTCATTCAGTACCCATGGAGCTCACAAACCATGTGGATTCTTTCATAGCTCGCATTGAGCAACTCGATGAAAGAATTAAATACTTCGTATTGAGGTTAAAAGATGTAGAAGCGAGAAGTGGCTCTGTGGCTGAGTATCGCGATGAAATTAGGAGGGAGATCGTTGGTGCTTTTTCCGTGTTAGCGACGGAAATTCTACAATGTATTAAGGCGCACAAAGGATTTTTGGATTTGGAAATTTACAAGCGTGCCAAATCTACGATTAGCATTGCGGTGCAAGTATCGTTGGGAATAGGGGTTGTAATGGACGTAGGGGAAGTGTTTTGTCCCGATGGTTATGGTTGTTTACTCCTCTAAACTAGTTAGTCGGAGGCGGTTGGATGATTTTTAGGGATGCGATTAAATATTGCCTTTCCGTTTTTTCTCGGCAAATTTGCGGACGGTAGGGGGAGTAGCTCAGTGGATAGAGCAGCGGTCTTCTAAACCGAAGGTCGAGGGTTCGAGTCTCTCTTCCCCCGCCAGGGGCTGTCCATGGGGCGCGATTTCCTTGTAATTTGCGATTTTGCGTTATCCGTGAAGTTTGCTTTAAATAAGCGATTTTCGGGGTATTTTAAATTTCTTCACTTTTACGGAGAGAATGCGTTTTTGGAGTAGTTTTGTGGTCTTCTGGCCTAAATTCTCCAAAGGCAAAGGACATGACCTAACGATTTCAGGGTAATTTTTTAAATGCTTCATTGATGCCTATTTCGTAACGAAAATCCTTTACTGGTGGCCGGCACGGCCGGCTGCGATAGAGCCGACTTCGTCGGCTGGATTGGCAATTGCCTGCGTATCACGCGCTAGCGGTATGGCAGCCGCCACTGGTGGCTCGATTTCATCGGCTAGTATCAGCGCTGACGTTGTCAGCGCTGGATCGGCAACTGATTTCGACTTACGCGATAGCTCTATCGCGGTCGACCGTGTCGACCTTCATTAACCCCAATCTGGTGCTATACGGTACGACTGTCCCACGGTACTTTTATGAAGCGTTGCTGCGGCGGGTGCTTGAAAATGGTTTGACAGCCCGTTGTCTCATCATCGAGACGGGGGAATGGGGTATGGCCGGAGATGCCTGAATTTTCGCTGGTCATTGCCAGTATTTGGGCCGGATGTTCTCAGGAACGTCCGGGCCGCTTTGCATTGTGTGTCGTATTCTTTCTTCGATGAAAGAAACTCCTGAGCGTTTATTCTCCAGAGCATTTAATTCGTCAGTTCTTTGCTGAAACCTATCTACGAGCTTGCTAAAAATTTCCCTTCTTTCTGGAAATCTTTCTGCTACATAATCGGGTAGTTCGAGTTCTTGCAATGGCAATTTTCCATCATTATTCGCTATGCGAGGATCGGTACCTGCCTTAAATAATAAATCGACAAGTGCGAAATCGAATGGTCCTCCACGGGAAAAACTTCCCGCTAAATAGTGTAAAATTGTATCTCCTTCCTCATTTTTGGCGTTTACATCGGCGCCATTTTCAATAAACAATCGCATTACTTCTAGAATATTTTTACTACAGCAATCATTAAGGATTTTTAGGCCTTCATTATCGAGCAGAAGATAATTATCACCTGGCGGAAGTAGCGGAAGACAATCATTATATACCCCAAAATACTTGGCGTGAATCCCAACATGACCGTTGTCATCCAGATGAAGATAATCATGATCTAGCCGCAGCGGACCATCCCTACCAGCTGGCCAAAAATAACCATCCTCATCTAGATGAAAATAATTACCAAAAAACACTTGAAGTGAAGTACATCCCAGAATTAAAGCGTTTACATCAGCACCACGTTCTACGAGGAGTTTTATCATTCCCTTATTTTTATCGATGATTGCCATACCGAATGGTGTGGAATTTTTATAAATTTGATCACGGGGTGCGCAGTCTTCCACATCAGAATCGAAACATGGCATATGAAGATTAGCTCCGCGTTCAAGCAAAACCTTAGCCACATTCATATGGCCCCAAAGTACGGCTGCTCCTAAAAGGGTAATTCCCCAGCTTCTGCCTCTGCGGTTAATGTCCCTATCTTCTATGACTGCAATCAATTGCAACGCTTCTTCGATACGGCCATAGCGCATGGCATTGATGATACAATCAATCTTGGCAGCTATTGGGTCTTCATTTGCCTCCGCTTCTGCATTTGCTTCCGTCGCTTGGGGTTCGTCATCTTCTTCCATTGCTTGTGAACCCGTGCTCCCACATAGTGAAAACACTCCCATGCCGTATAGCATCCCACCACATATCCATCCTTTATATTGCATAATGGAATATATAATTATTTTTTTGTAGAATTTGTCAAACTCCTTCAGACTCATTCATTTTGTGTTTCTTTCAGTAATTTTTCAATGCGCATGTACTCCTCTTTGTGCTTCTCATAGTTTTCTTTCTTTTTTCTTCTATAATTCTCTACATTTCTGGGATTTAAATAATCCTTAACTAAATCCAGAGGTGTTGTACTTTTATGACTGTTAAACCTAGGTCTTCTTTTGTGTACCTTTAGCACCCATCCTTTTTTGCGCTCCTTAAAAACATCGATTAAAAATTGCACAATTTCCGCCGAAGCGTGCAGATCCGAAGGTTTGTGATCTTCCGGGTTAGGGCCTTCTTTTTTGATTAAATTCGAATATTCATCAACTAAGTGTGCATATGTTTTCATCCCAGCTTTTATAGCTCTAAATTGTATATTCCAACGCATTTCCATTTCTTCGGGGCTGGCCACAGCAGTATGCATTAATGTGTGACTGCATTTTGATGCATCTTTCAGCGGACTATAAGTTGGATCAGATTCCTGTTCTCCTACGTCTATTCCCCAGACATTTTTATTACGGACAAGCATTCGTACATCTTCCAATGATCCATGTAATATCGCCTCTTCAAGCAATGTTATTCCTTGATAAAATGTGTTACCGCCTGTGTCACTGTCCCATCGGCACTTGTCTACGGAGACATTGGGATCTGCATTTTTGCCTTCGCCCTTGAGGAATTCCATGCATTTTTTGAAGTTCCTGGTCCATCGTAAGACTCTTAACCTCTCCGTTGCCTTATCATCATACTTTGGTTGCTCCTTTGGCGGTTGGGCCATTGCCAAAGGAGGCGTCGTTAAAGCAATTATACCACCTCCTAGGAGCGTACTCCCGAGAACAACATTTGTTATAATTTTATTTATCATAAACGCCTACTTTCTATGTTTATCCCACGATATCCCCCAATTCTCCATGATCTTAATCGATACATCCCCTGTCAATCATCTGCGATTAAATTTTCTTTGGCGATGTCTTTTGTTTGTTTTTTTACAATACAACTTTAAAGAAGGTCTTTTTCGTGTGCAAAATTTTGGGCCGGATTTTCTTAGGAACATCCGGACCACTTTGCGTCAAATGGGTTGTTCGGTGAAATAATATTTATTTTGCGTGCAATAAAAGAAAACACACGAAAAAGCTTAACATGGAATTTTTCCCATGGCGTACGATTGCCGCTCATAAGCGAAAGTATATGAATATTATTAATGATAAATCAGTAGGCACTAAATTGGTTAGTGCCATAGTTATTGGAAGTTTGTTTAACGGAACTTTGCTGAATGCGGGTGAGAGTGCGAGTGAAAATATCAGTCGAGGACTCGAAAGACGTTTAGCGATGCAGTGAGAGAGTAGGTCGGCGTCTCATTTTGGCGTATCGATTTCCTAGAGCCTCACGATCGTGGGGCAATTTTTTTAGTCAAAACAGAAAAAAACGAAAAATTTTCAGATTTTTGGTTCGGATTGGCAAATTTCCACCGAATATATAGGCAAAGGGGCAAATTGTCGGCCGGCCGGCACGGCCGGCGGCGTTACTGCTATCGCGGCTGACAGTGTCAGCCGCGTACGGAGGGAATCATCCGGATTTGTCGGAGAGCATGGGATCGCGTCGCCAATCGGTGCCGATGGAGGAGAGCGCATCATTCGTACGGGGAAGTCCGGCTTGTGTTGCGAAAAATAGAGTTGGCCTGCCCGCTGAAATCCCGCTTTCTTGGCCGGCATTCATGGAGGCATATCAGGCCTGCACAGAAACAAACAATCAAACCAAATTAACAAAATAAATATCTATGAT
>JAIRLD010000112.1 GCA_031259665.1 Puniceicoccales bacterium
CCGCGGCACAGCCGCGGGGGCTAAAAAAATCAGCCCTCGTCGCTTCGCGACGAGGGCTGATTTTTATTTCTGCGGTTTGATCCAGTGGCGACGCCACTGGAGCAATCCGCAGCCCCAGGTCCAGGGGATGGATCCCCTGGCAGGGGGTTCAAGGGGGAAGGATTCCCCCTTGCGAACCAAGCAAAACGCGACAATCACTTGACAAAAACGCCATTCTTTCCTATCTCTTTTTTATTCTATGTTCGATCGAAATACATCTCAAAGAAAAACGATCATCATTTTCCTACTAAGTATTATCACGGGTCTAACATTGATGACACCCGACTTTATTTTCGCTGCCGTCAATGATACGTTCAAGGTATCTCGCGATTGGAAAGCTATTCTATTTTTGGCACCATTAAGTATAGGATTAGTTCTATCGCCCAACTGGTTTTCCGCATTAACGCTGATTTTTTTTGCCTGTATGCAGGTCATGCAGTTCATTCATCACGCCTATTTTGGTGTTCCCCTATCCCCATTTGCGCTTCATTTCATGCAACAGGAAATGGGGGATGTTTGGACAGAGATTGCATTTTTCTGGAAAGATTACGGTTATATTCTTCCAATGATTTTTATTCCTTTCGGATTGATTTATGTTTTGAATCGAAAATTTTCCGTCCAAAAATCTTGGGTTGGAATCCTTATCATTTCTTGTATTTTTGGTAGCATCGGTCACCGCATATACGTCGATGGTACCCAACGGTTCACACCGAACTCACGGCGCATTACGATTTATAATTCACTGAAGGCTTTTTTTGGTTACTTTATTATCCAACATCGACACTACGACTTCAAAACTTATCAGCCTTATACCGTCGAAAAAAATCAATATTTTGGACGAAAGGGTCCCATTAACATCGTATACATTATCGGCGAAAGCTGCAATTATCGTCATATGTCACTCTTCGGCTATGGAGATAGGGATACAACACCACGTTTGAAAAAACTGGCCCAAGAGAATAATAACTTCATTTTTAAGGTCGGTATCGCGGGAGCAAATTCAACGCTTTCTTCCGTAAAATTCATTACCAATGCAATCTATGAACCGGACAATATTAAACAAACGGGTCTCGATACAACCAATCTGTTTAAACTGGCCAAGCAAAGCGAATTTAAAACTTTTTACTGGTCAACCCAATGCGATGTATTCCTTTCGAGTATCGGCGGCGCACAGTACATCGATCACGTCGTAGCCAAGGAAACTAACCCCATTCAAATTAAATTAAAAAAAGATCTCTATTTACTCGAACTCCTCGAAAAACAAACATTTTCCGATAAAAATTTCATTGTTTTACACCAAAGTAGTGTACATTCCCCCTACGAAATGACCTACGGGAGAGGTTATCAAGCGTCCCACATATTTTCCGGAAGCTCCCGAAAAATTCTCGACGACTACGACAATGCAATGCTGTACAATGATTTCCTCATTAGTCAAATGTTTGAATTTTTCAATAAAAGCAAATATCCGTTTTATATTATCTGGGCATCGGATCACAATGAATTGTTTGGCGAAAACGGAATGTATGGACATGGATCGGGCAATCTCGTTCCCGAAACGGCTCAAATCCCCATTCTAGTACAGAGCAACGATCCCGCATTTCTAGAAAAAATTAATGATACCTTCGCCATCACTCACTACGAGATTGCTAAGCTACTCGCAGAACAAATCGGCTTTACCGTTATCAATCCCAATGAAGAAAAAAATATTTTTTATACCAATGGCATCGATTATAACGGCAAATGCGGCTACATTCGGTTCACCAAAGATCTCCAAACAAAAATCGTCACCTATGATCCACCTTCTATGAATTAACTCACCTAGAAAGGTTGCTGTGGGGCTCCGCCACACACCCCGCAAGGAGTCATTGACTCTTTGACCGCCTTTGGCGGGGCCCGCGTCGCAGTCTGCGACGAGGGCCGGCCGTAGGGTCAAGATTTGCCCCCGCGGCTACGCCGCGGGGCTGTAAAATTTTTAAGTCACTTTTTTGTTTTTGTAAGGAGAAGAATTTCCCTTGTGGGTTATTCACTTATTTATTGAATTTTTATAAGAATTTGTAATCTGTTCGGAAAGAAATTGATCCGGATAGCGAACCGCTTCCCTAGTAATTTCAAAGCTTTTGGATTCACTATCCTTCAGTAAAAGTTGCAATCCATAGCCAAAATCCTCGAAAAGACGGTTACAAACCGCTACGATACTTGTGTGATTTATTTCGGCAATCTTTTCGATTTCTTCTACCGCCGATGGTGTGAAATTAAGATGAATTCCAAAATTTCCCTCAAAACTCTCCACAAATCGTTCGATGTCCCCTAAAGGATCATTTGTTTTATGATAATTTTTCAAAATATCATCAAGATATTTTCCAGGGTCTCTAACACCCTCGGCATCTAACGTGATGTTTCGAATTGTCGTCGAAGGTAGCTCAAATTTCATGTTCCGAAAAACTCGTTCCAAAATTGTTAGCAAGCCGCGGGCACCCGTTTTTTCCTTTACGGCCTCCCTAGCAATTTCTTTTAGGGCACCGTCGTCGAAGTTGAGATCAATGCCGTATCCCGCAAAATCTTCGCGGTATTGTCGAACAATCGACCCTTCCGCGGAGGATAGAATTTTTTCAAGTTCCGATTCACCCAGCGCTTTACATGCTATGCGTACCGGTAAACGTCCAATAAATTCAGGTTCAAAACCGTATTTAATAAAATCCTCCGTCTGTGCCTGCACTAAAAATTCAAAATCCCGATCGACCGACTGCTCCGCAGCACCGAAACCAATTTGCGCAGTCCCTATGCGCTTCTTAACAATATCGCCCAATTTATCGAACGCCCCACTGACGATAAATAAAATATTTTTCGTATTGATCTTTTCCGCAGGTTGCTTCTTACTATTTCCGAATGACATCAAAGTGCGCACCTGGTTCAACATATCCGTCTGACTAAAAACACTGACATCGGTTTCTTCCATCAATTTTAGGAGATTGATTTGGACGCCTCGTCCCGAAATATCGCGGCCTACATCTCCAAATGCATTGGTAATTTTGTCAATTTCATCGATAAAAATAATACCGTATTGCGCTAGAATTACGTTGCCGTTAGCCACTTTGATCAGGTTGCGTACGAGATCCTCCACATCACTGCCCACATAACCCGTTTCCGAAAATTTCGTCGCATCAGCCTTTACAAACGGTACACCGATTAACTTCGCAATGGTCTTGATGAGATACGTTTTACCTACACCCGTCGGCCCTAAAATGAGTACGTTCTGCTTCATATACTCCTGGTTACGATGGACTTTTTGTCCAATGACATTGCGAATGTGGTTGTAGTGGTCACAAATTGCTACGGATAATACTTTTTTCGCTTCTTCCTGCGAAATGATGAAACGGTCAAGGTATTCTTTGATCTCCTTTGGACGGAAATTAAAATTTTTTATTCGCTTCAACGCCTCCTTATCATCGACTTCCTCATCGGAAGTATCTCTATCCTTTTCAGCTTCTTCCGTCCTATTGAATGGAAAGGGAGCAATTTGTACATTTGCCCCAACTTTCCCAAGAATATCACTGAATTGCTTCGTCAACTCCTCAAAGGGATTTTGCTTATCGTCGGATTCTTTCTCTTTTTCCACCATGATAAATACCTGGGAGTCTAGAAAAAAAAGTCCAGCGGCAAGTTTTATTCCATCAAATCGCTCCACTGCAGTAAATTTCCCATCACTTCTGCCACTACGACTTCCATTTCCGAACAGGAAATTTCTTTTTCACAACAATTACTCAAGGTCGTTGCCGTCATCCGTAGTCCCTCGGGAAATTTTGAAAGATCGCCCGCAACATTGAGACCGATACCCGTAACGGCAAAAGTGATGTGGCCATTGGCGATACGCGATTCCGTCAGAATACCGCACAATTTTTTACCACCGAAATAAATATCATTCGGACTTTTTACGGTAAAGGTAAGATTAAAAATTTGGCCCAATCGATTTGCAATTTTTTCGGCTACAACGATAGAAAAGTTTTGAAATTCCCGTGGCGATTGGTGAGGTACAAAACCGAAACTCATATATAAATTTTTAGCATCTGCACTATACCAAGTTCTCCCGAATTGTCCACGCCCCTGGGTTTGCGTTTCGACAATAACAAGAAACGGTACCTGCTGCCCTCGATCGAATTGCCGAAAACATTCCGTATTTGTACTGTCTATACTCCCATGGCGGAAAATTTCCATCGTTTTCTATGTTTCTAAATACCATCACGATTTTCCAAAATGACAATGGAAAAATAAAATTTTTTTCTAACTTTTCACTGCCTTTCGAGTACCCAGTACATTAAAATTAGCCCTATTTACAGTCCTGCTTATAAACACGTCGCTCGCTCCCCCCTTCTGCCTCTCAGCTTTGGAAGAAAAATCGCGGCTGTCAAATCGTTTTTTATGGAAAATAATTGAGGAAAAATAAAAATTTTCTGCATTTTCCGTTGACATAAATTATAGATCCTTAGGAGAATATAGACATGTCAATAACAGGTCAACAGGTCAACGACTCAAGCGGCAAGTCGGCTAATGTCAAGCAAAAAAAGAAAAAATCTTTCACCCTCGTTGAGATTGTCTTCACGATCACTATCATTGGCATTTTATTGGCGATTTTTCTGCCGGCAATGAGCGCGATCAAGCTCAGCGCCCAAAAGGTAAAAGATGCTTCTAACCTCAAAAAAATCGCCGAAGCTTGGTACGAACGTACAATTAACCGCGGTTGGACAGGGAAATTCGCCGACGGAGGAACGGTTCTCGATGTAGAGGGCGGGGACTTTTGGCTTACAGGATATATAGAACGATTGGCAGGTGAGGGAATGAATAGTGCTTCCGAGATAGTCCTTAATGATCCCCATGTTTGGGTTTCCCCAGGCGACAAATATGCTTCAAAAATTGTAAAGGAATCAATCTGCCACTTTGATCCCGACATAAAAAAAGTTGTTGTTACATACCCAAGCTGGAATGATGGCTATTTTACCAACGTTGATAATTCGCTTTTTGCAGGTTATTTTGTTTTTAGCTACTGCCACATTATCTTTGCATCAACTTCAAATATCCCATTGGATACAACACCACTTGCCTTTACCCGTGGACTTTGTACCGATGGTACCTGGGATGAAAAAGCCGGACTTTATGGCAGTAAAGGCGGTTACGTCGCTTTTTGCGATGGCCATGTAACTTGGTTTGATGGTACCAAACCAGCAAGATTTCTGAAATGGGATCAATCAGGCTACACATCGGATATTCGCTACGCTGTCCCTACTAACTCCGGCATTACCTGCGGCCACCAAAATATATATAAAGGAAGTAATACAAAATTGATCACATGGGATCATGCACCATAAAGTATTCAAAATGATTCGGACTTATCGGTCAACATTTTGATCGTCCAAAAATCAAAGATACGATAACCCCTCGATAACAAAAGTAAATCCAAATTTTTGACATGCCGCCCGCTTCCACCCTCTATCTTTCAGCCTTGGAAGAAATTCCATGATTGTCAAATTTTTTTAAGCAAATCTTTGACCTTGCGGCCAAGGAGTCCATGACTCCTTGCGGGGTATGGGGCAGAGCCCCATAAAATATTCCTAAAAATTATACCCCCACAAGCGCGTGAACGTACTCCTCAATAACAAATGGTACCAGATCCGTAGGCCCCTCTCCGGTACCCATAAAATAAACCGGTATGCCTAACTTTTGATAAATCCCAACAATTGCTCCCCCTCGACCCGCTCCATCCAATTTTGTCAAAATCATACCCGTTAACCCAAGCTCCATATGAAACTTCTGCGCCGATGTAATCGTGTTCGTCCCTAAATGAGCGTCGGCAACTAACCACAAATGCTGCGGAAATAAAGGATTAATTCTCCCTATTACTTGCTTTAATTTCACTAGCTCCCCCATAAGATGGGACTTATTGTGCAAACGCCCCGCCGTATCTAAAATCACAACATTCCTCCTCCGATTAATAGCCGCTTGACAGGTGTCAAATGCCACCGAAGCCGGATCCGCTCCCCGCTGACTCTCTACAAGATCAAAATGAAGCCGCTCCGACCAAATCTTAATCTGCTCGTTCGCCGCCGCACGAAATGTATCGCAGGCGCCAATAATTACCGATTTTCCATTCTCCGTAAAAAATCCCGCTAACTTGGCCGCCGTCGTCGTTTTTCCTGATCCATTACTCCCAATTAAAGCAATCACCAATGGTATCACCTGCAAATCCCCTCTACCTTCTCCCCATTCCCCACTCTTCAATAGCGTCTCCGGTGAACGATCCCCCCCCCGTAATACGTCAAATAACACATCCTCACAAATTATACTCACCTCCCGCTCCCGCATCTGAGGATTATTTCTATAGGCTACTTTGATCGCAGCAATAATATTTTCGACCGTCTCAACACCGATATCTGCCGCATATAGTAGGGCTTCGATTTGGTCAATGGAACTGGGGGCAAGTTTTTTCCCCTGAAAAATACTTTTAAAACTTGAAGTTAATCTATTTTTTGTTGACTCAACCCGAGCGTAAACCTTCGAAAATAACCCAAACATATGGATCATCCTTACCAAAATTCACAAAAGTCGATCAAAAAAGCAATTTTTCTCGACCGAGATGGTACGCTCAATGTCGATTACCATTACGTCTCCAATCCCGATAAAATTCAACTCATCGACGGAACTCGCGAAGCCGTCGAAATCTTCATTCACCACAAATTTTTGCTCTTTCTATTTACTAATCAACCCGGTATCGAACAAAAAATCTATACCCGAACAGATGTCGAAGCCTGTAACCAACGGGTTATCGAACTGCTCGGTAATCCCCACTTCACCGAAATTTGTATCGCCCCTGAATCAACCTACGCCCCTAATCATTACCGCAAACCCTCCCCCCGATTTATTAACGAAATGATCGATAAATACCAACTCAATCGCAGCGAATGCCATATGGTCGGCGATAAGGAAACTGACGTCTTTGCAGGCATTAATGCCTCCATCCAAGCTCACTTGCTCGAATCCCAATACCCCCGATCTCCCCAATGCGAAAAACTCATCCGCAATGGAAAAATCCTAACCTTTAAACACTTACTCGATTTCGCCCAAAAGCTGCTTATGGGGCTCCGCCCCATACCCCGCAAAGAGTCGTAGACTCCTTGACCTCCTTTGGCCACAAGATCAATTATTAAAAAATCTTGACATCATTTGGAAAGTTTACGTTAGTTGACGACGATGAACACAAAAGATAAATCACACGCCTACCTGGGGGTATTTTCGCTGGCGATGATCAATTGTGCAGCGGTAATCAACCTTAGAAATCTTCCCCCCATGGCGGAATATGGATGTGGTATGATTACTTTTTATGCTTTTTCCGTGATTTTCTTTCTCATTCCGACGGCTCTCGTTACGGCGGAACTCGCAACGGGTTTTCCCGAAGAAGGCGGTATTGCGAACTGGGTTGGCAAAGCAATTGGGGGTCTTTGGGGATTTTTAGCGGTTTGGTTGCAGCTATTTTCGAATGTGGTTGGATTTCCGACATCGCTCGCCTACCTCGCTTCGATCATCGCTCACGCAATTGGCTATCCGACTCTCGCAGAGAATAATTACTACATATTTTTCATTATTTTGGCCGTCACCTGGGGAGGCACTTGGATAACGCTTCAGGGGATACAATTGGCGAGTTTCATTACCAATATCGGTTCTATTTTGGGGACCCTTATTCCGGGAATCATTATTATCGCACTAGGAATTTCCTGGCTTACGGCAGGACACCCATCCCATACGGAATTATCCTATTCCGCCCTATTGCCCACGCTCGATTCTCCGGAAAAATTTGTCTTTTTACTGAACGTATTTCTTGGATTCGCAGGGCTTGAAATGTCTGCCGTCCATGCCCAGGACGTCAAAAATCCCCAACGGGATTATCCGCGAGCCATACTGTTATCAACGCTTTTCATTTTCGCCATTTCTCTACTTGGTTCATTTGCCATTGCGGTATCGGTTCCCAAGGAAGTACTCACCCTTGAATCGGGAGTCATTCAGGCCATTGAGGCGTTATGTATGAAATTTGGCATCCCTTGGTTTACGCAATGGGTTGCGTGGTTTATGGCTTTAGGCGTTTTGGGATGGTTTGTCGCTTGGGTTGCCGGTCCTGCACGGGGGATGCTCGCTACGGCCCATACGGGCAATCTTCCACCACCCTTACAAAAAACAAATGCTCACGGTATGCCCTCTGCAATTATCGTTTGGCAAGCCGCAATTATTACTCTATTTTCCATCATTTTTTTATTCCTTTCATCGGTGACGACAGGTTTTTGGATTCTTGTAGCGATCACGGCCCAGACAACGCTCCTCATGTACATTCTCATATTCGCCGCCGGTATTATACTTAAGTTCAAATACCCCGATGTGAAACGCACCTATACCGTTCCATTCGGGAAGCCGGGGATGATCATCATGGGAGGGATATCGAGCATAGCCTGTGCGATTTGCTATATTATTGGATTTCTGCCACCCGAAGAAATTCACTTTGAAAATAAAATGGCTTACATTTTACTCATGATCGTGGGCAATATCATGGTTTTGTTACCTCCGTTTATCATCGTCCGTTTTCGGCGTCCGAGTTGGAAAAAATAAAGGCCAATACCATGGAGATCTTAAAAAAAATTTTATGAGATTGACTCGAATATAATCCTCACTAAGAAAACAGGAAAAGGGGCATTGTGAAAAGTGAAATTAAGTCAATCAGTTCGGTTCGCAGGGAAGCTACCGTTGTCATCGAAAAAGATGCCATTCAAAGGGAAGAGAATACCGTTCTGCAATCTTTCGTTCGGGACGTTAAGATTCCCGGATTTCGAAAGGGAAAAGTTCCTACGGCACTCGTTAAGACACGCTACGCTAAAGAATTGACGGAACAAATTGATAAAACTGTCGCCTCGAAGACCTTCGATGATATCGTCAAAGAAAACAGGTGGGAAATTTTTTCGCTCGTGAAATTCGATGTTCAAGATACTCCGGAAGGCAATAAGGAACTCAATTTTATCGTCGATTTAAAACCGACCTTCGAGCTACTCGATTACAAAAATATCGAAATTAATCAACCCGAAATTACTGTTAGTGACGAAGAAATCGCCGAAGCTATTGAGCGATTGCGCAACTATCATGCGGATTATCAGGAAGTAAAACGCCCGATCCAAAAGGGTGATTTCGTACGCCTCCAGTACGAAGGTATACTCGAAGGCGGTACGAAAGCCATTGATCTCATTCCTGAGATACCGATTTGGGCCGAACAAAAAAATACCTGGGAAGAGGCCGCCAACGAGAACGCTCCCGGAATACGGGCAATCACCACAGGCATTCTGGACATGGAAATCGACGGTGAAAAGGACGTCGAAATGGAATTCCCTGCTGACTTCGAGATCACCCAACTACAGGGAAAAAAAGTGGCCTATCATGTCAAAATTTTTGAAATCCGTGAAAAAATTCTCCCCGAACTTGATGGCACATTTTTCGAAAAATTGAAGGTCAAAGATCTCGACGAACTTAAAACGCAACTCGCTGCGGACCTTAAAAACCGTAAGCTACAGGCGTTGCGCTTCGAACAACGGGAAAATATCGTCCAAAAGATACTCGATAGCGCCTCCTTTGAAGTTCCCGAAAGTGCCGTTCAGTACGAGCAAATTCATATCATGCACAATTTTGTCGAACGCCAAATCCACGAAGGTATGACCGCGGAAACGTTCGCAAATAATAAAGATAAAATGTTCGGAGATAGTCGGGAACTAGCCCACGACCGTGCGAAAGTCAACTTCATCCTCGAAAAAATTGTCGAAAAGGAAGCAATTACACTTACGGATGCGGAACTCAATCAAATGATTGTCCAAGAGGCATCGATGTTACGTACAACTCCAGCTCAGTTAGTCGAAGAAATTAAAAATAATCACGAACGCGTTCAGGACCTCCGGCGACGCGCTATCTTTGGAAAAACAATTGACTTTATTTTAATTTCCAATTTAAAAAGAAGTCCATCGCCCGTAGAATCTCCCACAGAGGATACATCCTCCAACGATTCCGCGGTCAATGTCCAATAATTATGCAGCCTAAAATCGTCAGTCAATATATGCCGCTCCCCTATGTCTATGAGCGCGACGGCCGCCAGGAACGTTCCTGGGATATTTATAGCCGTTTGCTCAAGGATCGCATCATTTTTTTAGGGACAGCGATCGATGATTTCGTAGCCAATGCAATCGTTGCTCAACTACTTTTTCTCCAAATGGAGGATTCTAAAAAGGATATTCATATGTACGTCAATTCGTCAGGCGGTAGCATTACGGCCGGTATGGCAATCTACGACACAATAAAATTCATGAGCTGCGATGTGGTGACCTATTGCATCGGTCAGGCGGCTAGCATGGCAACGGTACTCCTAACGGCTGGGACTAAAGGAAAACGTTACGCACTTCCCAATAGCCGGGTCATGATCCATCAGCCTTCGGGTCAGGCAACAGGACAAACATCGGATATATCGATTGCAGCGAAAGAAATTTTACGCTGGAAAAAAACTTTGGTCAATGTTCTTGCGGAGTGTACCGGTCAGCCGATAGAAAAGGTGGAAAAGGATTCGGATCGCGATTTTTTCATGTCGGCGATTGACGCAAAAGAATACGGCATCGTAGACGAAGTCATCGAAAAAAAACCTGTGGAAAATAAAACATAACTAGAAAAATTAAATCTGTTCTTTGAAATTATGGAAATGCATGAAGAAAAAATATCGTTACGCCGCGAAAATCGGATCCTAATGGTCCAGTGGATCTACATGTGCGAGGCGAGGAAGATAAAGGCAAATGCGGAAACTTTATCGGCACTTTGTAACGTTTTCGAGAAAGATCCGGAAAATTTTAAATTCGCAGAGGAGATCGTTTCCCTATTGCAAAAAAACTTATCGCAAATTGACGCACTCATCGATCGCTTCGCAACCAATTGGAACTTTTCACGCATATCCCTAGTCGACCTGTGTATTATTCGTCTTGCCATTTGTGAGCTATTATATCGCAACGATATTCCTCCAATCGTATCCATCAATGAAGCGATTGAATTGGGGAAAATGTTTTCCGGCGAACATTCTAAAGCCTTCATCAATGGCATATTGGACCGCGTAATGAGTACACTTTCCCGATCTTTGCGCACGGCATCCTAATGATGTGGACTAACTCCAAACTGTTCTCGTTGGAAGAAGCCACAAAAATTCGTAACCAACCTCGAAGTCGCGCGATCGTATTGACAAACGGCTGCTTCGATTTACTGCATGCGGGTCACGTTTTTTCACTGCAACAGGCAGCAAAATTCGGTGAGCTCTGGATCGCTCTCAACGGCGATGAAAGTATCCGTCAATTAAAAGGCCCCTCGCGACCCATCGTCGGAGAACGGGAACGGGCCTATATGCTGGCAGCTTTGGAGTGCGTCTCGGGGGTTTTCATCTTCACTAACCAACGCTTAATCCGAGAATTGGAAATTTTTTATCCCGATATTTACGTAAAATCAATGGACTATAACTTCGAAACATTGGACGCGGAAGAACGCCTGGTTCTCCAAAAAATTGGCGCCGATGTAAAATTTGTACAAACTTTACCCCACTGTAGTACGACCGCCCTAGTTGAAAAAATTCAAAATATGTCCCTAAAATGAATCATTGTACTTGATTGTCCAAACACATAATATTATAATATGGCACTTTAATTTTTGTCTATGCTCTATTACTGGATGTTTCTAGTGGGATTGGTGGGATATATCGTCGGATCGATTCCGTTCGCTGTGCTCATTGCAAAAGCGAAAGGTATCGATATTCTTCGCGAAGGTAGCGGTAATCCCGGCGCTACAAATATTGAACGTGTTCTGGGAAAAAAATATGGAGTCTTAGTTTTTTTTCTTGATTTTCTTAAGGGTTCCTTACCCGTCTTGATCACAAAAATTCACTTTCAACTTCATCCCAATCTGGCCAATAGTACCTGCGCTACACTGCTGGCCGGCCTCATTTTGGGACATAGTTTTTCATTGTTTCTAAAGTTTTGCGGCGGAAAAGGTGTCGCAACAACTATCGGCGGCCTAACTGTTTTGATGCCCGGTGCCACACTTTTAGGCGTTATCTTGTGGTATTCCGTGTTTACAATCACACGCTTCGTCTCACTCGCTTCGCTCTGCTTTGTCCTATCGCTTCCACTCAATGCTTACCTCTTCGCCTACCCCGGAGAAATAATCGAACTGACTTTTTTTCTGATGATCATTGTATTTCTTAGACATATTCCCAATATCCGTCGCCTATGGAATGGCACCGAAAATCGATTCGATGGAAAAAAATGATGTCGCTTTTTTTGTAGAGGCAAGGGGAATTCTTCCCCTTGCAACCCCTACCAGGGGATCCATCCCCTGGACCTGGGGGCGGGATCCAGTGGCATCGCCACTGGATCAATCCGCAAAGGGCCAGAGGCCCGCCCGCGGCATAGCCGCGGGGCAAACTTGACCTTGCGGCCG
>JAIRLD010000004.1 GCA_031259665.1 Puniceicoccales bacterium
CCTTGGCAAGCTTTTGGGGTGCTTCACGGATGGTATCGGCATCTCCCTGTCTTATTTGCGGCCCTGCTGCCGCTGCCGCTGCCGCTGATTTATCGGCGTCAGCTGGTAACGGTACCGAACTACTTGCATCTAATGGTATATTAGTCTTGGTTCCATATTTTACCCTTTTCACCGTGATAATGAAAAATAAAACGCTGTAAAGTGAAAAAATATTAAGTAATTATGATTGGCAGTTCGTAATTCTTGGTGAGAGTTTATAAGAAAAGTATTTAATTCCGTTCAACAAAGTTTGTTGCTTGAAAAACGGGCCTAACGCGTTGCTTTGTTATTTTTGTGTTAAAATTGTTTTTTGAATAAAAGTGCTTGCTTTTAAATTTAATTTACTTAGTATAGGTACCGTATTTTTTATCATGAATAGGAGTTTATGTTTATTAGGAATGTTGTATTTTGGCTTCCCGTGCTTTGGGAGTGCTACGGAAACAAGTACAGCGGTGGCAGTTGCTGGGACGGAACGGAGCCCAGAGGCGCTCATTGCTTCCCTGGATGTGGCGCTTGCGCGTTTTTTTGAGTTGAAGGATATAACATGGGGATACGGGCGCAGAAGGGGTAGTCTGACACCTGAAGAAAATGCATTGTGGAATCAAGCTGGGGATGAGCTTTATGCTGTGCTGAGCCAAATGATGTTGCAATTGATGGAGCTTTTGGATAGGAAGCGATTGTCCGTAAAGGAGATTGAAAAATATTTACTTTCCCCATATCGCGCCTGGAACGGTTCAAAGGAATGTGTCATAGAAGCGGCGGTGCGCACCTTTCCCTTGACTCCTTGGGATCAGGCCTATGAGCTGCTCGTCAAATTGGCCGATAAGGGCTATTACGATTTGGTCAAAAGGATCACATTGAATTGCCATGCCGATGATGGAAGTTTTGAAGTAGAAAATGGCTATGAAGGCGATACGAGTGTTCCTCTGGGCTATATAGTTACTAGTTTTAAGCATTCCGCGAAAAGGATTCTCGACAAAATGCCACCAGCCATACGCACCGAAATGGAAAACGCATTTTTTCATAAGTATCGGTTAAGCGGAAAGTGCGATGCCTTTGGAGTATTTGGTGGCAGTTTCCCGGGTATTAATTAATTTTACATATTAGGAAAGAAAAGATAGAATAGAAAGCATCATGAAATATAGTCTTTATCATTTGAGTACGTTGTGTTTAGTGGCACCATGTTTTGGGAGTGCTACGGAAACAAGTACAGCGGTGGCAGTTGCTGGGACGGAACGGAGCCCAGAGGCGCTCATTGCTTCTCTGGATGCGGCGCTTGCGCGGTATTTTGAGTTGAAGGATATAACATGGGGGTATGGACGTAGAGGAGAGGAAAATTTGACAGACGAGGAAATGGCATTATGGAATCAAGCGGGGGATGAGCTTTATGCTGTGCTGAGCCAAATGATGTTGCAATTGATGGAGCTTTTAGATAAGAAGCGATTATCCGTAAAGGAACTTGAAAAATATTTACTTTCCCCATATCGCGCTTGGGATGGTTCTACAGAATGTGTCATAGAAGCGGCGGTGAATATCTTTCCCTTGATTCAATGGGATCAAGCCTATGAGTTGCTCGTCAAATTAGCCGATAAGGGTTATTACGATTTGGTCAAAAGGATCACGTTGAATTGCTGTTCCAATGATGGAAGTTTTAGGAAAGAAAAGGGCTATGAAGGCAATACGAGTGTTCCTCTGGGCTATGCAGTTACTAGTTTTTCACATTCCAGTGAAAGAATTCTCGACAAAATGCCGCGGGGTATACGCGCCGAAATGGAAAACGCATTTTTTCATAAGTATCGGCTAAGCGGAAAGTGTGATGCCTTTGGAGTATTTGGTGGCGGTTTCCCGGGTATTAATTAATTATTATGGGAATAGCTTTTCAAAAATTAGTTGTGTTGTGAATTTTTTTTGTTATTATAGTTTTTGGGTGGTGTTTTATGTTAAATAGTTTCGTCAAAAATAAAATTGGACTTACGTATGAAGAGGTCATTGAAAATTGCACCTTAGATGGTGGAGATAGCAATGATGTTTATATCGAATGGGTATCGAATGAGGTTGTTTTTGTTATTTGCACAATTAAAGATGTAGATTTACTCAATGTTGACGAAAACTTTTACGAGCATCTCTTGGAAGAAAATAGCAACAATGAGCGCCCAACAGGTCCATTATATTGGGGGATAAATAAGGAACAAAGGGCAGTATTTTGTAGTGGATTTGTCAATTTTCAAGATCCTTTAACATGGGAAGAAGATCTTTATTCCCTAGTGTGCACATTGATAGGTTACAGTTTTCTTTCTCGAGAAGAGAATCTTTCCAAAGATAGGGATCTTAGCGATTCCCTTCTTCTAGTAAACAAGGTTTAAAGGAGTGTAAAATGTCAGAATCAATTCAAAGATTTAGAGGAGGAGAAGTGGACCCTCCTCTCGGTTATAGTGTCCCCCCAAAAACGTCTGGGATAGTGGTGCGACGGGTGCATGTTGGTGGTGGCGAGCGAAGACAAGTAACGGTTAATCGGCGTGGACCTCCTGGGGCTGGTAGGGGCTCAAGGGAAGTTCCTATTATTAGGCCCGTAGCACAAGGGTCAGGAACCCACCCACCTGCTGGAGTGAGTAAAATTAATACGGGACAAAAACTAGGTCACCTTCGAACGCCACCTGGTCAACCATCACCTGAATCTGAAGTGTTGCCACAGCGGCCACCTTCTGGGCAAGAGACAACCCCTGAGGCTGCTGCATCTGATGGAGTGTTGCCAAAGTGGCCACCTCCTAGGCAGCCAGGGCCAACCCCTGAGGCTGCTGCATCTGATGGAGTGTTGCCACAGCGGCCACCTTCTGGGCAGTTAGAGACAATCCTTGAGGTTGATGAATCTGGACCTGAAGTGCCACCACAGCTGAGAGCTCCAAATTCGGGCGATGTGGCTAACCCCGGTGATGTGAAAGAGGTTCGATTTCAAAGGGATTTGAGTTCTTTTCCAACGAAACGGGTTTATAACCGATAATGAAGCTATTGCGACCGATGCGAAGGCGGCATTGGCCATGGGTGTAGCCGCTGCGGGTCTTAAAAGTGCGCAAACTGTAGAGCTCGTAGGAAGCAAAAAAGGTACAATTGCAAAATATGAACAATTTTTAGGGGCAATGGAGAGATTTGTTGGGCAACCAGGGGATTTGAATTTTGAAATCTTTAAGCTGATTAACACGGCGGCGACTTCTAGATTGAATACAGGTGCTTCCATCGGTTCCCTGGGCGGAAAGCCTCCGGGTTTTGAGGAAATTAAGCTGCCAACATTAAAAAGAGCCCCCGATGAAACTGATGCACAATTTCAAGCGAAGAAGGCTGACTTTTCGCGACAATGCGCAGAATTTGCGGCAAATTCAGCAAATAGGAAAAAATTAGCCGATAATTTGAGGGCGCTACAAAGCGCAGTGCTAGGAAGTTTCGCCGATAGCGTTCACCCCATGCAACAGGAATTCCGAGCCATCCAATTCATCGCCACCGGCATCGATCTGCTGGAAAAGTTGAATGATGCGAGAGGTGGAAATCCCCAAGCTGGACAATTATTCGATGAATTGAGCAAGGTCGGTGTGCTGGGCAATACCAATAATCTGAAATTCATGAAAGAACTGCGAACGAGCGCCTTTTTCATGGAATTTAACTTAAAAGACTTGGATGATAAAATTTGTGACACAATTGGCAACGCTTTAAATCAATTGAATCAATTGGACCCTCAGCTCAGCGACGACGAGAAAAAAGCCGTTATAGATGCCATGAAGGAGAAGCTAACAGCTTCGAGAGCGGCAAACTTCGGCGCAGAAGGTGAAGCTGGCGGCGTTTCCGGAATGCGCGGTCGAAACCGTGCCCACAGCGGTGATCAAGCGCGCTTCGCCACCGACCGCGAAGAAAATATTCCAAGCTTCACCGCAAGCCGCTGCTCCGACATCGATTTACCTCTCTTGGGACAATTGCCCAGTGCGGGTAGCAATTCGGAACAAGTGACAGCGTTCCTACAATCCATGCAAGCGGGAGGAGCATTTGTCCAAGGGAAAAAAAGAATGGCCACCCAAACGGCTAATGCCCAAACATTGCCACAAGATAGAGTGGCGATTCTTAACGATCCTGTTAAATTTTTACAGGATGCTTTGAAAGCAACGGGTATACACAGCGATCGAAAAGCCGCCATTGCAGGCGCCATCACGGGAAAAACGGGGGAAATAAATAGTGCCGCGCAGGGAGAATTCGGAGAGATTGTATTAAAAGAAAAGCCAGCAAATGGCAGAAAATTGAGTGATTTAATCCGAAAAGATTCAAATGGTGCAATAGAGTCAAAACCGAGTTTGGGCTCTCTCATGAAAGAAGCCGGCCTGCGAAGCATATGTAGTGTCTCAGGGACAGCAACGGATATCATCGCCGGATTGCATGCCCATCTCGGCGATGGAAACACAAAAAAAATGTTACAATCGTTAAAAGTTTTTGTGGACGGTGGCTGTACCGATCCATCAAAATTAAGTGACGAATTTAAAAATTTGTTTCTTTCCGTTGCCATGTATATGCAATCGGGACAGTACCACTCCGCCGGCGAAGTATTGGGCGGCCTCTATTGCGCAGCATTGACTTTAGCCTATGATCCCACTAAAGCTGCGGGTCCTGATAATTTAGATCCCAAAAATTTTGATCAAATCGCTCCGAATTTTCAAGCAATGTGGCAAGCCTTTAAAGCAAATCCCGAGAATTTCTTCCCGCTAAGCAGGGGCGATAGAGGCAGATTTCAGGAACAAGGGCCTGACGGAAAACCTCAAGGTCCAATTCAAGATATAGTAAAAAACTTACAAAGACAGCACAAGAAGACCGTAGAAAGAAGAAGTCAATTAGATGCAGAAAGCCAAAAAATTCGGGAAGATTTTATGGAACAACACCCGGAAGCTCAGCGGGCTTTGAATCAAAAAAGAGCCAGCGAAGCTCCGGATAGACAAGAGCTGGAGAGATTCCTGAAAGAGCATCCAGAGGCAAAAAAACGAGCTAGCGAGGCTCCATAGGCAGGATCCAATAAACGTCCCGATGATTGATTCGATATTAATGAATAAAAATTTTTTTATTTATTTTACACATTTTCCCGTGCGTTTTGAGATCCTTAGGTTGCCTAACACAGCGGCGATTTTTAGGGAATTTTAAGGGTATTATTTTACATAAAAATTGAAAAAACTTGCATTTTATGAAAAAATAGATAAAGTAGAATAAGTAGATCGATGCAGATGGTGCCACGGGAGAATGGAAGGGAGCTTGACTGAAGGAAGAGAAGTGTGGGCTTAGAGAAAAATCGCGAAAGTCAACGAATGGGCCGCCAGAGATTATCCCTATGGCGTAAATTCCTTGTAATCTACGCCGCTGCATTATCTCTGAAATTCGCTTTAAGTATGCGATTTTCGGGGTATTTTAAATTTCTTCACTTTTACGAAGAGAATGCGCTTTTGGGGTAGTTTTGTGGTTTTCTTGCCTAAATTCTCCAAAGGCAAAGGACATGACCTAACGATTTTTGGGTAATTTTTCTAATGCTTCATTGGTGTCCATTTCGTAACGAAATTCCTTTATGCGCGCTGCCAGTGGCGGCCTCCGTCTTGCCGACTTTGTCGACTGGATCGGCAAGGTCCGGACCGACAGGCGTCTCATTTTGGCGTATCGATTTCCTGGAGCCTCACCATCGTGGGGCAATTTTTTTAGTCAAAAACGGAAAAAAACAGAAAAAAACAGGAAATTTTCAGATTTTTGGTTCGGATTTATATTCTTTCTTCGATGAAAGAAGCTCCTGAGTATTTATTCTTCTGGAGATTTATTCTCCTGAGCATTTAACTCATCGATTCTTTGCTGAAA
>JAIRLD010000022.1 GCA_031259665.1 Puniceicoccales bacterium
AAATAATAGTCCGCCGCCTGACGATAACGCTTATCCTTGAGACAAATTCCACCCGAAAGCTCCAAGAGCGATACCACTTGCCCCTCTTCAAGTCCACTCAGTAAAATTTTACCGGCTTCCTCCGCTTCATATAAATTCCCACGAGATGCCAGTACCCGAATCGCTTCGATCTGACTATCCCAGTTAAATACATACTCGCCGTAAAGACAAAAACAAAAACAAACAAAGAACGTGAAAATATTTATTTTAGATCTTTGCCGATGACTTTTTAATTTTCTGCACAGCATGTTCATCAATCACGATATGTTCCCGATTCTTTTGGTCTGGAAGCGTGTACATCGTATCGATCATTAGATCCTCTATAATCGAACGCAATGCCCGTGCCCCGGTCTTTCGTTCCAACGCAATCTTCGCAATTTCACGAACCGCTTCCGGTGTAACCTCCAATGTCGCTCCATCCCAGGATAGTAGCTTTTGGTACTGCTTGACTAATGCGTTGCGCGTATGGGTCAATACGTGGACCAAATCCTCTTCGCGCAGCTCGTCGAGAACCGAAATCACCGGCAATCGACCAATAAATTCCGGGATTAAACCGAAATGAACCAGGTCCTCCGGCTGTACCCGATGGAGGATATTCTCCTCCCCCTGATCCCGCAATTCGGCATTGAAGCCCAAAATTTTCTTCCCCACGCGGTCCTTTACAATCTTATCCAGATCCGCAAAGGCTCCTCCACAAATAAATAGGATATTTTCTGTGTTGATTCTGATATACTCCTCTTCCGGATGTTTTCGACCACCTTTGGGGGGAACATTACAAATCGTTCCCTCCAAGATTTTGAGGAGCGCCTGCTGGACACCTTCTCCGGAAACATCCCGCGAAATGGAAACGTTTTCCGTCTTACGCGCAATTTTATCGATCTCATCGACATAAATAATGCCGCATTCGGCCCTTTTTATGTCGTAGTCGGCATTCTGGAGCAGACGGAGAATAATATTTTCCACATCTTCGCCCACATATCCCGCTTCGGTGAGCGTCGTCGCATCGGCGATCGCAAAGGGAACGTCCAATGCCCGGGCTAGCGTCTTCGCCAGCAGTGTTTTACCACTACCCGTAGGTCCGATGAGGAGAATATTGCTTTTTTCAATTTCGACTCCATCGTCCTCCTCCTGCGATTGGAGAAGCCCCTGTTCATCGACGATAACACCCGCCAAAACAAGGCGCTTGTAATGGTTATATACCGCTACGGATAACACTTTTTTAGCATATTCCTGGCCAATAACGTAGTCGTCTAAAAATTTCTTTAGCGCCGATGGTATCGTACATTTAAAAGAAAAAGGTTTTTCATCCGTTTCGGATGAATCTTCCGAAGTGGATCGCCTTTCACCGTAAAGTTTTTTCGCCAAATTACTAGCTTCTCCGGATAGGGCAGCGGAACAAATTTCGACGCAGCGATCACAAATAAATACACCGCGGGGTCCCGCTATCAACTTTCTCACGAGCCCCTGATGCTTACCACAAAATGAACAACGATCGTTAAAACTATTCATCGCTATGATCAAATGTTAAATTCATGCGATTGTCACTATCTTTTTTATTTTTTTTCTGTCTACCTCCTAATAATTTTTCGTCTTCCATCAAGTGTTCGATCATTAGGCCTAGCGAATGGTTACTCGATGCCATACGAAATATTTTGGAACAGACTTCCCGACGAATTTGAGATAGCAACATTTCAAAGAAGCTAAAGGCTTCGTGTTTGTACTCGTTGAGGGGATCCTTCTGACCGTAGCCGCGTAGACCAACGCTGCGGCGCAACTCCTCCATTTCGGTGAGGTGGTCCTGCCAATTGTGATCGATGGCGCTCAAAATGATATACTGTTCCATTTCGCCTAGGAAGTCCGATCCTTCCACATCGACCTTTACGGCATAGGCTGACTTAATTTTTTCCATGACAAAATTTGCCGCAACCTTTGGATCGTCGAATTGTTCCAGATCTTCCCGCTTTAGGGCAATCGGAAAGTAGATATTGAAAGAACTAATGACCCCGTCGAAACCCGGACTATCGCCGAAACGATCTTTTTTGGTGAGTAGACAGGCGGAGAGCTGGGCCGTAATTTCGTCTTCGATCAGGGAAAATAGCAGCATCCTAATGCTTTCAGCGGCCAGGACTTGGTTGCGCATATTGTAAATGATTTCGCGCTGCTTATTCAAAACATCGTCGTATTGCAGAAGCCGACGGCGTACGGAATAGTTGTAGGCTTCGACTTTTTTTTGTGCCGATTCGATGGAGCGGTTGAGGAGGGGGTGTTCCAATACATCACCCTCCTGGAAATTGCGGTCCAAAATCGCCGCCATCGGTCCTGAGCCCGCAAAAAGACGCATCAAATTGTCCTCCAATGAAATGAAGAAGCGGGAAACCCCCGGATCCCCTTGGCGCGCACAACGTCCCCGTAACTGCCGATCGACGCGCCGCGACTCGTGGCGCTCCGTTCCAATAACAAATAGGCCACCGAGCTCCGCAACCCCTTCGCCCAGACGAATATCCGTACCGCGGCCTGCCATATTGGTCGAAATGGTTACCGCACCCAATTGCCCCGCATTGGCAACAATTTCCGCTTCCTTTTCGTGGAACTTTGCGTTCAAGACGGTGTGCTTAATTTTCTCCAACCGAAGCATGCGGCTGAGGAGCTCCGACGCTTCCACGGAAGCCGTTCCGACCAGTACGGGTTGCTGTTTCTGATGGGCCTCCTTAATGGTTTCTAGAACTGCCGCATATTTTTCTCTCCGTGTCTTGTAGATGACGTCATTGTGATCGATGCGGCGGCAGGGGCAATTGGTTGGAATGGCCATCACGTTTAGTTTATAAATGTCATAAAATTCCTGGGCCTCCGTTTCGGCGGTACCGGTCATCCCGGCCAGTTTTTCGTACATGCGGAAATAATTTTGGATCGTAATGGTCGCGTAAGTTTTCGATTCTTTCTCTACTTTTACACCCTCTTTTGCTTCCACCGCCTGGTGTAGGCCTTCGCTCCAACGACGTCCCGGCATCGCGCGCCCCGTATTCTCATCGACGATGATTACCTTTCCGTCCTGGATGACGTATTCTTCGTCGCGGTTGTATAGGCTGTAGGCGCGTAGCAGTTGATGGAGGCAGTGAATTTTTTCACTTTTTTCGATAAATACGCCTTCAGCGGCCTGTTTTTTAGTTAATTTCTCCTCCGGATTCATTCCGTGATCGCCATCGATTTCGGAGTAAATCGCTGGCAAATCGGGTAGAACGAAGGCATCGGGATCTTCGGGATAAAGTGCGGTACGACCCATTTCGGATAGGTCGACCTGATGGCCCTTTTCGTCGATGGAGAAATAGACTTCCTCCTTGAGTTCCGTACGCATTTCGCGGTTGATATCGGCACCGATTTCCAAATCAAATTTATCGAGTTTTTTCGCATAGGCACCATTTTCCAGGAGGCGCATGAACTGGCGATTTTTCGGCATTCCCTGTTTCACTTTCCACAATTTTTTGTAAGCGTCCTCGCTCTGCGGATCCGTACCGAGGAGATCCCTCGCCTCATCGATCAACTTATTGCACAACGCCTGCTGCAGAGTAACGACTTTTTCCACGAGGGGCTTAATTTCGAGGTAGGGCGCTTCGGATTCTTCGAAACTGGGACCGGAGATGATGAGTGGAGTTCGCGCCTCATCGATTAGAATCGAATCGATTTCGTCGACGATACAGAAATAGTGATCCTTCTGCACCTGCTCTTCCAGGGAAGAGGCGAGACCGTTATCGCGGAGGTAGTCGAAGCCGAATTCGGAGGAGGTGCCGTAGGTGATATTGCAGGCATACTGTTCATGGCGCTCATCGGAATCCATACCACTCTGGATACAGCCCACGGAAAGGCCTAGCAAGTTATATAGATAGCCCATCCATTCGGAATCACGACGGGCGAGGTAATCGTTGACCGTAGCCAATTGACAATTGCGGCCGGTGAGAGCATTAAGATAGAGGGGTAGCGTAGCGACAAGGGTTTTACCTTCGCCGGTAGCCATTTCTGCGATACGGTTCTCGTGGAGGGCGATACCGCCGATGAGTTGGACGTCGTAGTGGATCATATTCCACTCGATCTCGTGGCCACAGACTTCGATGGTACGGCCAAATAGGCGGCACGCTCCTTCTTTGACGAGGGCGAAGGCCTCCGGAAGCAGGCTATCCAGGGACTCACCCCGCTGGCAGCGTCCCATAAATTCCATCGTTTTTTCGCATAGCTGAACTTCTTCCAATTTCTTATATTCCGCCTCATGGCTATAAATGGCTTTAACTTTGGGCTGACATTTTCTTAGAAATTTCTTATAATGACGCCCCGAAAACAGTTTTAAAAATTTTCCAATCATTTTCTACCTCGATTCTTTTACCCTCTGGAAAGAAAGACTAAATAATTTATCCCACTTTGCCAACGAAATAAATCGTTTTTTTGTAAATTGTTAGATTTACAATCTGTAAGGGAGGGGCATGCAAATTCAGCCCATGGAATTTCTGTCCCCAATTCCTGCTATAGCATCTCAAGAATTGGAGGCGAGTCTTTTTCGTTGAATACCTTTTGTCATCCTATCAAATATAATCGCCATTGCCCCATTTCCAGCGACATTGCACGCCGTAATAATCGGATCAAAAAGCACATAGAGCGCCGTAATCAATCCCAGCATTTCCCCATTGAAATTCAAATGGGCTTGCAAAATGGGCAACATTACCAGAATTCCACCACCGGGAATTGCCGCAACGGCAAATTTCGCGAGGACAAAATATACGGCAAATAGGAAATACTGCACACAACCGGGAAGCGGTAGTCCTAACGATACGAGAATTCCCAAAGCGAGCATCGGGATAAAAAAGCAATCCCCGACGAGATGTACGTTGACCGTGGAGGGAATAATAATTGCTGCGTTACTTTTATTCCGCAGGTTTTCTTCGGCTGCTTTGAGTGAAAGGGGCAGGGCGGCAGCACTCGACGCCGATCCAAATGCCGTTATGAGGGCCGGCGTAATATTTTTTAAATAAAACGCAAAGCGCCCGAAGCGAAACCCCGATAATACCAAAAATTGCAATAAAACGTACCCATATGCCGAAACTACAAAAACCAGCATAATGGCCCAATATTTTGAACAAATGGCGGAAAGCATTTCATCGTGTTGCAGTTTCAACGCGGTCCCCATGATAAATAGAGGCATTGTGGGAAGCAGGATTTTAAAAAAATATTTCACGAAAACATCAAAGAAATGCACCATTTTTTCATCCATACTACGCTGGATCAGTTTCGAAAATATGCCACATACGATACCGCTAAAAAGGGCAATATCATTGGAGACAATCGATGGCAATTTAAAAGAAAAAAGAGGAAGCAAGGCCGGGAGTTCCGCCTGCGTTGCCTGGATTTTAGCAATTGCGCCCAACTTTATGGAAGACATTCCGACCAGATATGAGAGAAACGTATTGGCGAAATTAGAACAACAGATCAGCGGTATGATCAAAAACAAAAATTTCAGAGCATTGATCCCTAATCTACTAAAAGATTGATAAACAAGTGCAAAAATAACCAACGGAAGTATAAAAATTAGACATTCTTTAATAGCTAAGCTAATCGTATAAAAAAACGATTTAACTGTGACGGGCAATAATCCGCCCAGAAGTATTGCGAAAAGCAGAGCCAACAAAAAGATAAGCGGCATCGCAAATTTTTTTACATTATTCAAGGACATGTTTGTCGTTGTAATTTTCACACAGGCACTGTCAATGGTATAAATTCACTTTTATTTTATTGAGCTACAAAATTATCGAAGCTACCATCGCTGCATCATTGATCGGGAGTATCGGGAGAGGATTGGTTAGCTTTTTTAAATTTCATTCTTATTCCGACGACTAGGGCAATGATAACGACCAGGATGGTGATCAGATGGGAATAGGGCATGGAGTCGAGGCGACCGTCTATAATCACATCCGCAACGACGTAGCCAATGAAGCAAGTGATAAACGCCCAGGTTAATCCTGACAGTGTATTATAGAGGGCAAAGCGGTAGGGACTCACGCGAGCGGAGCCGATGATGAGGGGACTTGCCATACGGATGCCGTAGATAAAGCGGAATGAGAAAATAAACAATGCATCCATTTTGCGCAAGAGGTTGAAGACCTTATCCCTGACTTTGGCCACCCTTTTAAATTTTTTCGTAATCCATTCCGTTCCCATGCGATATCCGATCCAAAACAATCCCTGATCGACGACGACCGTGGTCAGGAAGGATATTAAAAAGACATAATAGATGGATAAGTAGTCATAAAAAGCGAAGGCACTGGCGGTTAGGATTACCACTTCTCCTTCCACCATTGCCCCTAAAAACACGGCCCAATAACCCCATTCTTTCACGAATTCATAAAAACTATCCACTCCTCCTTTATAGTAGATAATCTATTTTTTCTGCCAATAAAAAAATCATTTTTAGGGGATTTCATTTGATTACCGAAAAAAAAATTCCAATTCCTGCATTTTTTGCTGGATTTTTTCTTAAATTGTTTAGCGTATGGAATTGCTGGAGTGAACGTGATTTTTATGATTGAATTTATTCCTTACTCTTTTTTTAAAGTTAGCAGGGCGTGTGGTGTAGCTGTCGTGTCGGTGAACCGAAAGGCAAAAACGTCATCACCTGCATATGTTGTCTGATGGCAAAGGTGATAAATTAATATAAAACACGGCACATCCAGCCCTTAGGGGGATTAGTGACCGTTTTTATCTCTTTACCTCTCGAGTTACTCTTAATTCGAGATTGTTTTGTTTGCTCTATCAATCAAAAATTAGCAAATATTCCACATAAAGCCAAAAAGAAACCCAGATTTTCTTCTTCTTTAGTCTTCCAAACTGCTTTCTTCTTCTGGAGCTTCTGGATTCGGAATGATATTAATAACCCTTTCATTGGCTCGAAGTCGCAAACTATCTCCAATATGATAATGATAATAATGAACATATTTACTCATCGAAAACTTTGTCTGCCTCGTTAGCCAGTGCTTATTTTTATTATCGACTGGGTCATAAACTAATACGGGATGTGGTTCAGCAGTAACAAAAGGAGCATAACATGGACGACCACTCATGAACTCTTTGTTAGGAATCAGATCTTTAGCAACAGGAATACTGGACACAATCGTACAGTACCTGGGTCGACTTCCGCTCCTTACATCATAGGTCTCCCACAAATTTTCTTTATTGTTCATACTTCCATGGTGAGGAGCAATGAGTACACCCGCTCCACTGACACACGCTCGGTCTTCCCTATTCAATGATGAAAATAAATCTCCTGGAGCATCTCCTGGGAATATGACACGCTTTCCAGCATATTCCAAAGCCAAAACCAAAGACTGATCATTGGGATTGGTTGGTTCCTTCCCCTCGTTATACCTATGTTTGTTCTCTGACGCTAGCACTTCAGGCCGTAACTCTGGCAATAAAGGTCGTAAATGGCAATCTGTCCCTGCGGTAAACTCATTCAAAGCTCTTTGCAGTAACTCTATTTCTCTCGGATCATGATCCCAGACTTTTATTGGAAAACATGCGTTTCCGTCCTTCTTTCTTTTAATATAGGCACATATTCGCCCCAAAGAAGATCTGACCATATTCCCTTTTTTGGATTGATATTCTTCCAATTTTTCTCGCACATCCGCACTTTCCTTTTCTATCGCCAATTTTGCCTTTTTTGCATAATCGGGCAAACTGGAGGTCGGCCAATAATCAAGACCTTCCTCTTGCCAACCTCCACCCACTCCGACAAAAACGTACCCCACTTCGTCTAAAATTGATCTTCTGCTACCCGGAATATTTTGCCATAATAAACTAAAATGATCCGCATGGAGATGCGTCACCCACAATGCATAACCACATACATTCTGACACAAACCCATATTCTGCAAGTTCATAATAAAATTTCCATTATTCATCCATCCCTCACCGTGCCCTGAACCACAATCAACAATCAAAATTTTCTTTTTATCCCTATTTCTACCGCTGACAACGTCCATGCTGACCCAAATGCAATTCCCTTGCCCCACATTGAAAACATAAATATCAACCGCACAAAATAAAGAACTGAACCAGCAACATAAAAACGCGAAAACTGTACCCGCTTTCATGATCCCTCCCAAAAAGACATACCCCTGAGCAACGTATTAACCTCTCCAAGTTTTTGATTTATATCTCCATACAAATGCCCCGAACGGATCTCTTTCAAAAAAATAACATTTTCATAAAATACCTTTTCTTCTGTATCCGATGCCCCATGATTACTATAAATTTCCTCAATTTCTTTTCTATATTCACCTTCACTACGATACCTCTCTCGTTTTTTTTGTAAAAAGTCACGTATGCGCCCTATCACACTCTCAATATTCCTAACACTTACTAATATTTTCAGTTCTAGACGTCTCCAACCCATCCCTGGTACAGGCAGTCGCCACGGCTCTCCCTGTCCTATCCAGCATGCTTCTACGTCCTCTAGAAACTGCAAATCCTTCTGAACTTCCTCCTGCGATCTATAATCTTTCAAGTCCTTCTGAAGGATACCCTCCAACTGTTGTTCTTTTCTGCTATCAGAAGTAGCAAAACAAAAATTACTAAAACCATTGACCATAAAACCTAAAACCATTATTTTTGAATATCTTTTTACCATAACAAACCTTTCTTTAAGCTATCCATAAAGTTTGATTGGATTATTATTAACGCAAGTATTTTTTTTCAAAGTCAAGCTTTTTTATTGTTTTTTATCTATCGACGTCTGAGGAATTGTACAGGAAGATTTTTTCTGCAACGAACTTTTTCTTGACCCAAACTATTTGTTTATTAGCTGTGGGGAGAAGGAGAGATGGCTGAGTGGTCGAAAGCCCCTTCCTGCTAAGAAGGTAGCCTTGCAAAACGGGGCTCGAGGGTTCGAATCCCTCTCTCTCCGCCAGTGATCCTGCTAGTATTTCCGAATTTCGACGGCATTTCAAAGGTTGAGAATCTGAATCGAAAATTCTTTCTGTAGCTAAAAATATTTGGGAGTTATTAAATGAATTTCTCAAGGTAAACATTTCACGGCAATGGCAGATCAAAAACTCAATGAGAAATTTAAAATTACGAAAGTTACCCTTGCACTTTTCAAAAAACGATTTGACAGCCTCCGGTTTCCTCTCAAGACTAGAAGGCAGAGGGTGGGAGCAAGCGGCGCGTTTGGCTTTCCCAAAGGCGGGAGCGGGTGGTATATTTGGCCCTCCGGAAAACATTCTTACCCAAAGTGGCTTGACAGCTGCTGATTCCCTCCCAAAGCGGAAGGTAGAGGGTGGGAGCAAGCGGCACGTTAAAAAGCAGCGGTCTGCATTTACAAAAAAACATAAATTTCATGCAACGTTTCAGAAAAAACACCCACAAAATTACTTGACAGCCGCCGATTTCCCTCCAAGGCTAGAAGATAGAGGGTGGAAGCGAGCGGTGCGTTAAAATTTTTTAGCAGCGATTTACGTTTATAAAAAAACACAACCTTCATGAGATATTTTCCAGTCGCCACTGGTACCTTCGTGCAATTCTCGATTACATCTCATGGAACGAGAATCCTCCCACTCTTTCTCGAAAATATTCTTAAAATAAGAAATATATATGAAAACTCAACTAGAATACTCTAGAGAAACAATTCTCTGGCCCTGCAATTTAATTACAGCTACATCATTGCCAAACGGCTTCGGCTGAACGACGGTCATACCAGATATATCAACACCTTTTGCATGAGTTTTCCCATGATCATGACCAAATACGCCGATGATAAGCCGTGGCAGCTGTGTAATACTCCGACAAAGTCTCGGCCATACGCATCGCCCGAATTCAGGCGCACCCTCATGGGCCAGTACAACCATTGTGTGCCCGCCTTTGGACATAGCTGAATTAAAATTTTCAACAAAATTATCTATATGTCTACTTTTCCCAACATTGGCGAAAAAATCCCCCAATGCGTAACTATAGAGATCTTTATTTGTTTGTTTTACATCAGGAAAAATATTCGACGTACAGTAACCCAGAATAGTAATTCCATCAATGGTAACATGAGGTTTTACGAAATCCTTCAATCCATTCTGAGGCTCATGCGGTTTCATCTTTTGTGAAGTTAACATCTTGATATTACTGATCGTATGGAACCGACCGCTCCCAGCTTGAGTCATGATTTGTAAAAAACATGAAATAAGATGTGGATGATGCCTCATAAGCTCATGATTGCCCATATTGAAAATTACGTACAGATTTGAATATCTCGATAATAGTCCTGTAAGACTAGCCGTTAATTGTCTCGATCGATCAAGATGTCCATCTCCACTCGAAACTCCAACAGGATTGCCACTACTAGCATCATACTTTGTCGTGATATCCCCATTAACGCCCAATATAACGGTATCATTTTGTATGCACAAAGTACTTATGACACGTTCTATTTTTGCATAGTTTTGCGCATTACAATGCAAATCGGTAACACTCGCTATGGCGACATTTCTTAATGTTGGAACACTCGGTAATGCTAAGCTCCCGAGTGGCTGCGGTGGTGGTGTTGGGATCCTGGGCGCCTGCGGTGCACCCCTCCTCGGTAATGCTAAGTTCCTGGTTGGCGGCAGTGGTGGTGGTGGGATCCTGAGTGGCTGCGGTGCAACCCTCCGCGATGCTGCTAAGTTCCTGGTTGGCTGCAGTGGTGGTGGTGGGATCCTGAGTGGCTGTGGTGCAACCCTCCGCAATGCTGCTAAGTTCCTGGACGAATTGCTTAGAATATTCGTCCTATTTCCAGAAACTTCATTATTACTAAAACGAACCGCTTTCACATGAGGCAATAACCCCATCAAAGTAAAAACACAACAAATTTTGAATGCCCTTCTCATACGTCACTAATCTTTTATAAAACCCTGCCTTGTCAATCTTTTTTTGTAGTTATCCTAATTTTTTCATAATTCTCTCCCAATCATAGGTGCCATAACCCTTTTCTAATAAATTTTCGTAACTATTTCGATTGCACAAATGTTACCTAACGGGACAATCAAGATTTTCGCGATTTTTCTCAAAGCCCTCACTTCTCTTCCTTCAGTTAAGCTTCCTGCCATTCTCTCGCGGCATCATCTGTATCGAGCAACGCCCCAAAAATCCAAAACACTATCGAAAGGCTTGCTATCTTACCCTGAATACCATTTCTACCCTTTACCAAACCCCATCCCCTCCTCTTTATCTGAAAATTCAATCCATACTCAAACCCTAAACCACAGACCGGAAAATAGATCTTCTCCTGTACGACAATTATACCGACAGCTCTTGTTCTTGCCAAATTCATGGAGAAAAACGTCCATTACCTTTTTAAGGACGGCGACAACGGGAAACCAAGATAGGACAGCCAAAATGCACTCATTGGACCGATCACAGACATGCAAATTACTGTAATTTTTCCGATAATTGTTCGACACCTGACATGACGTCTTTCCGAGAGAGATTATCTCCAAAGAAAGAATTTTTTGCATCCTGTGGTATAGAAATTGCGGGCATTGACAACTAAAGATATCCCATAATGAAGCAAGAGAACCCTCAGAGAGCCGCAACATCTTCAAGCTTTTGCTGCAGCATTTTGTCCTTCTTTGAAGCCTTGCCAAATAGTATCTAAGCACTGAGTTGCAGCTCGCTACTAAACAGACCTCCGCTTTTGCTATAACATATCTATACCTAAGTTCCGGGAAAGTTCTTCCTGCTAGGCTGGATTTCTTTCACCACCTTTTCTTATCACTCCTTCTGCTCTTAAATATGCAATAAAATCATCAAAAGTCCTCCTCTCGGGATCTTCCTCTTCTTCCTCTTCGCCGCTTCCAAGTTCAGCCATTTCCGCTTCTCTCTCATTCCAAACTGTCCGAATCCAGTCTTTATCCGGTTGGTTTCGCTTTATTCGTTGCAACGATTTTGGCCCCAATTTTCCCAAAAGAATAAATTGTTCGATAAAGCCTTCCATTTGGCCTTCTGCACGTTCGACGGCTATTGCCGTGCTATATTTTTCAATCTCCAAATCATCTCGATCATAGGCGATTTGCAAATCAGGCCCCCATGCTTCCCGCCTAAGCATCCTAAAGGCATTGTACACCGGCTCCGGCATGTAAACAAATTTATCACTTCTGTTCCCGTATTCGTCCCCCAATTCAGTAACATCAAACTCTTCCGCATGCTTTAAGACGCAATACCACCAATCCGAAAGAATAAAATCTTTAGATTTTTCAACAAAATCTTCCTGCCTTGGCGACAGTGCCCTAATGCTCGTCACCCGCGGTAATTCGATTTGAATGAGATGTATTCCCCGCTTAATTGTTTGTCCGGAATTTTGATCCGTCATCACATAATGCTTCATGAACTCATCCCGCTCCATCGGATGTGCCTGTATCTCCTCGATGAAGGGGCGATCCAAATCCTCTTCCCCTTCCTTGGCTTGTATCCCCCTTATCCTTTGTGTATCATAGTCTAAAAACTGTATCGCATATACCAATCGGAGGCTTTCATGCCAATCGTGTCTTTTCAAAATCTCCTCCGACAATTGATGGGAATAGGTATATGCCGCGTAATAAAGTGCCCGTTCATCGAACATCGCGTACCGCTTCGCCTGCATTTCAATGATCACTTTGTCTTTCTTATCGGTTGTGGCGTGAAAATCCATAAAAGCATCCCTTTTAGAAGATATAGCGATCTTATCGGAGGCTTTTTTTATTTCCGTTACCGGGTTGTCCTTGAAGTCCGGAACCACGCTATTGATCAAAGACATGGCAATTTCCTCATTGCTCATGATATGCCGGAACGCCACATCTACTATCGGATTTGCATAGCTACTTAAACCCATATTGCTTGTACATTTTCATAAAAAATATTGTTTGTCAAGAAAAAATATTATGAAAAAGATAATAAGCCCGCCATTGACAACTAAAGATATCCAATAGACCCGTCGCAAAAGAAGCAAATAGCCTCAAATTCTGATAAAAATTGCGCAGAGTAGAGCATCAGGAGGCAAAAACATGATCAATTATAAGTTTTTTGAGAGAAGCCCAAGGTT
>JAIRLD010000093.1 GCA_031259665.1 Puniceicoccales bacterium
TGTATACCCTCGCCAACCGGGTAATCGAATCGAGTAAAAGAACCACATCTTTACCCGTTTCCGTAAGGCGCTTAGCACGTTCGATAGCCAATTCGGCAACCTGAATTTGCATGAGCCGGGACTCATCGTTGGACGAAGCAAATAATTCCGCATCGACGGTACGCTGAAAATCGGTGACCTCCTCCGGCCGCTCATCGACAAGCAAAACCATGAGATGACAACCGGGATGATTTTCCTTAATACCTACCGCAATATCGTGGAGTATCGTCGTCTTACCGGTTTTCGGTGGCGCTACAATGAGCCCGCGCTGGCCCTTGCCAATGGGAGCAAAAAGATCGATAATGCGATTGGATAGGCGGCCATCCTTAGTCTCCAGGGATAACGGTCGATCCGGCGCTAGGGAAGTCCGATCCTCGAATTTTGGCAACTCCATACGCATTGGAAACGATAGGCCATCAATCCTTTCGATCTCGATAACCCGTGGGTTGGGATAATCGCTGCGCCGTAGTATTTTCGCCTCAATGAACATCCCACGGCGTAACCGATAGCGCATCAACATATCCCGCGCAATGTAGGGATCATCCCGCTGTACCTTGCCCAAATGGCGTAAATCGATAAGATTTCCGAACTTGCCACCGGATTCGATTTCTAAAATACCCGAAACGGAAACGAGTTGATCGCGGTCTATGTGCGTGTAATCCTCATTCACACTTTTATTTTTACTGTAATTTCCACTCATTTTTTATCTTTTTGGCGATCTCATCCACCGCCCGAATATCTCCTCTGTGCGCAATATATTGCCTTCCTCTTTCAGCTTTGTAAAGAATATTTTTTTCATAACCTTCAGCCCAGATGAATATTCAGTATTATTGGACACTTGTAAATACATTTTTCTACTGAAAACGAAACCCATGCCGATAGGTTATCTCTATTTTCCCCATACAACAACATTCATAGACTACCTTAGCCCCACCCTGACAGCTCCAGAAGTAATGTCCTAGGGTAATCACAATGCTACTTTTTAACATGTTTTTTAGCCATATGGGCTACTACCACAAATCCAATGACTCCTAGTAGCAAAGCCATTGGAATAACCGCAATCCCCCACCGGAAAGCCAATTCCATTTCTATTCCGCCAAAAAGTTTGGTCACACTTCCAATCATACCGTGTAACACGTAGCCGAAAATCATAATGACCATATTAGCCATGGCCGTCGTGATACCAGCCACATTTTCATGCACGTAGGTCGATGCTTTGTAAATGGCTAATATTTGATATGCCGAACATATGCCGACTAAAAATAATCCAATGGCAAGTACTGTAGTATTAGAAAGTAACGATGTTACAAGTAATGTAAAGATAACAAACATCAATAGGCCCGAAAATATAATGGTCCCCAAATAACTTTTCGATTTTTCCGCAATGAAATTGAGAACGGGCGACCCAAAACACATGCCCATAAAAGTCATCGATGTAATGAAGGTGGCCTTGGAAGCGTCAATGTGCAAAATTTGATTCAAAAATTTTGGCCCCCAAATGTCGGCAAATCCCTCAAGCGGCCCTACCATGAGTCCCGCCGAAAGACAGATAATCATAACTTTTGCGTTTTTTAAAACGGATCCAATCCCGGCAAATGGCGATGATGGCCTCACCTCATCCCGCGTATCCTCCATGGGAGGCACAACCCAATACGTTATGAGTGCTAATAATGTTCCCACTAAAGCAAGAATGGCAAACACCATTTGATAATTTAAAAATTTACCCAGGTAGCGAACAGGCGTTCCTCCATAAATCGCTCCCAGTAAACCGATCATGACCGAAAAACTGAGCATTCTCCCAAAACGCTCCTCGGAATAAGCCATCCGGATAATCTTGAATACACCCAAAATAGCTGCAGATGATCCGATACCCGTGGCCAATCGCCCTAAAATGGGCCATATCCAATGTTCCGTACAGACAATCGGTAATATACCCACAATCGAAAGAAGTATGCAGCAAGGAATTACATTTCGAGGACCATATCGATCGAGTAAAATTCCAATGGGAAGATGAAACAAAGAATAGCCGATATAGTAAATGCCCGAAAACTGCCCCACCATACCGCTATCCATATGAAACCGTAACATGATGCCATCTAACATAATGCTCGGCATAACCCGTAGAATGTATTGATAGGCATAGAAAAGAGATGCAACCATCCACATGACGGTTGCCGTTGTTATTGATTTACGAATATTAAACATGACAACATTTCCTAAGCCGAAATGTATAAAGTCAATACAATATTATGCTTTTTTTTAAAAAATTTTCCGAGCCGATAAATAAATGAAAATAAAGGAGCAAAATTCTTTTCTATACACCCTCACCTCAGGAACATAGCCGACGCAAATCGATGATACTATGGCTGATTTTCCCCTGAAGGAGCACGTAAATATCGAAACCAGGAGGCGGTGGAATCGATAAATCCTGCTCAATGGCAAAATGATACTCATCACCCCGCTTCTCATAGAGTGCACAGTATACCGGATAGTTGGCGTCCTTTCCATGCATAATATTACTCAGCGTTGTCATTTCTTCGGTCGTTTCCGCAGTTGTCGGATAGGGAAAATTGATGTTGTGGACCACATTGTCCGAAGTTTTGGCGATCGTTTCCGCATATTGTACCGTTTTCTCGACGGCCGCATCGATACTTTTCATGAGACCTTCGTGGGCGAGAAAATCGATTTTCTTTTGAATATACTGCTTATCTTGCCCCGGTAAACACTGGGAAACGGCAATGGAAGGGATCCCAAAGGCAACTCCCTCAATCGCTCCCCCTACCGTACCGGAACTAAAAATCATTGGAACGGACGTATTGACACCCCAATTGATACCGGAAATGACGAGATCAGGCCGCTTTCCCTCTAACCAGTACGAAAGCGCTAAATTAACGCAATCCAGTGGCGTACCGTTGACCGCCCAGGCCGTACACCCTAGTCCTTCGAACGGCGTAACGGAAATGCTACGGGTTAGGCCACATGCCCGTCCGACACCGCTTTGTTCCATAGCCGGTGCGGAAACATAGACTTCCCATTTTTTTTCGATTAGCGCGCGGACCAGACGCTGCAATGCAGCAGAATGGATACTATCGTCGTTCGTCAGGAGAACTCTCATCGCTTTCACTATGAGTGAAACTAAAAAAAATTCAAGATCTGATTTTTAGATCGAGTATTTTTAAATCTCATCAAAGAAGCTCAAAAATACCAACCGATACAGCGATCAATACGGTTACGATTCAATACGATTATGATTCAGAAAAAACCCATTGCGTTTTAATTGTCGAGGAAATAAAAATATTCTTATTCTTATCTTGACATATAAAAGGAAGCTCATCATAAACGTATCTATCATGAATAAACTAAAAATATATGTTATGAGTTTGTTGTCATTGAATATCATTCGAGTCAGCACACCGAGACTGCATGGTACTCCCTCACCAGAGGACTCATCTTCTATACAGCATCGTATAGAAGGAGCATACGAGCAGTTCGCAGACAAATTCAAAAAAATACAAGAGCTAAAGAATGCTCCAATACCGGATATTACACAACGCACCAAAGAATATGCATTAACAATTGCCGAAGAAATAGAGCCTTATAAATATTGCAAAGATATCGATCAAGCTGCGCAATTGAGTTATAGACTTGAATATTTTCAAACGACCGTAGATCGTTTTTGTGACCTATCCATTTCAGCTATAACTTCAGCCAGAGCAGAACTCCGGCAATTTATTAAAGAGCTTGAGTCAATTAGTGAAGAAATTGACAAACTTCCGGATGAGAATCCAAATAAGGAAGAATACTCGGACAAAATATTTGCCCTTTTGACAAGATGCTATGACTTGAACTTTGAAATAACAAGAAAACTAGAATCAGTGAAGCAGACAGTGACTCCTCTGTTATTTGAACCATTTTTACTTGAATCCAACAACCCAATAGTAAAATTTGAGATGCTAACAATGGAAACGGGTAACTTGCAACTTCCTATGGTTGTCTATTCCCCGGCTCGAAAAACTCCTGAAGAAAAATTTTCCTGCGTTTTTTGGTTACATGGAGGAGATATCTACAGCGATTTAGCGGAAAGTTCAACTCTACATATTGAATCCCCAGAGCAAATTGCATTACCTTTTGATTTGGATCGATTTTGGAGCAACGCTTCCGTAGGCCTCCAATCGCTAGCTAGACTTTTAGCTTCCCAGGGCATCGTCTTAGCAACCATTGAATTTGATGCTAAACTTGGCAAAGGTAATCTCCGCCAACAGGTTAAAGACCAAGTGGAAAAAGTTAAAGAATTGAGTTATATTGATACCGATAAAATGAGTTTTTTGGGACATAGCATAGGAGGATACATTTTATCTTTATTGGTTGTCAACGACTACCAATTCCTAATTGAAAATTTCAAATTTGGAGTAGCGTTTGTGTCTCCCGTATTTAATGAGGCATGGTCAGGAGGTATCTATGGGGATCAATCGGATCAATCAGCACAAGATAGAAACCAAAATTGCTTCCTAAACTTTGCATTACCAAATGGTAAGAGTTTTTATCCCGTTTTATCTGAAGGTGAATCAACAAACGACTATTCAATAAAAGAAATATTGTACCGGTTGCCAAATCTCCAAGATAAAAAACGCGTTTTTCAATATGTTTACCCATTTTCACCAACCTGCGGAATGAGTAATGACGAATTACGCCCAAAACTAGCATCACTCCCTCGAATATTTATTCTCGCAGGAACGGCCGACAGTAATACCCTTCCGGCTACACAAGGCGGAACATTGGCTTGGAGATTGAAAAAAATGAAACTGGAGAATTGGCGCATATTAACCTATAAAAATGCATTGCATAGTCCCCATCGACTGGGAATTTATTTCGGCAATCCTCCTTCCCAGGAAGGGTTTCAACAAATGCTTTCCGATGTTTTAAGCATAGCAAAGGGTACCCCTCCCACAGGAACTCAAAACCTAGATGAACTATCCAATGGAACAACGCAGGTGTACGATTTTTTCCAACAACAAAACACCACGAGATATTTCGCTGAATATTCTTATTTTATGGAATTCAATGCTAGGTGGCCGGAATTTGTACCTTTTGGAGCAACGGAATGCGGCCGGGAAATCTTAAAAGCAATGCGAGCAAAAGATGAATCCCATCAGTGAAAAATAATATGATTTATAGATAAAAGCTGGAATTTTCTTTGTTCCGGTTTTTTGATTTCATATTGGAAATTTATTCCAGACCTTTTTACTCTAGGTTTTTTAAGCTGGGCGGAAAATTTCGAAATTAAAAAATCCCCTTAAATTTAACACTAATATCTCAGTAGATTCTTAAAGTATATTTTATATTATTGACACATAAATAACAATCCATAGAATAATACCTACTATGGATACCAAATATAAATCAAAAATATGCGTTATAAGTTTATTATTACTAAATACTCTTCAATTCAGCATACCGCAACTACACAGTACCTCCCCGCAAAGGAAATCGTTTTCTGAAATTTACATCGGTGACAGCGAGATTGACGATGTAAAAGCATGTCAAACAGTAGATAAAGCGGCCAAATTTAGCCAATTGATTGAGAATCGCGTTCAAGATTTGAAAACCTACTATACGCCATGGCAATTATCGGATCAATATAAAAAACAACTCAATGACCAACAAAAAAAATATAAAGATTTAATCAAAAAACTAATTCAAGAAGTTATCACACCAGAAAATCAAAGACGATTAGATTCACTCAAAAAAAACATAACCAATACGAATAAGCAGCTCGAAAAATGTGAAATTCAAATCAGGAACTGCACAGCGGAATTAAGCAATTTTCCAAGCCCATGGGAGGGGTTTCAAGACGCGTTCAGCAAATTTAAATTAGACAACGTCGATTCCATAAAACTCGAAAAAATTACACTGTCTACGGATGCCGAAAATATTACCTGTTATGTATATTCTCCCCAATCCGATCCCGGAACAACACCTTCTTACCCTTGCATTTTTTGGCTGCATGGCGGCAGCGTCGGAACTAAGGATAACTGCCGCTACTCTAACCCCAATCAACTCGATATTTCCCTCGATGATTTCTTGAGTTCAATATATAATTTTACACCCGGTCTCCAACCGCTAGCCCGCTACTTAGTGCAAAACGGTGTAGCCTTTGCTACCATTACGATACGAGGAAAAGATGGCAACGGTAATATCCGGCAACAAATTAAAGACCAAATTGAAAAAATTAAAAAACTGGATTATATCGATAGCACTAAAATGGCTTTTATCGGCCATAGTAACGGTGGCCATATTATGTCTCAAATGATTGCCAATGAACATGCTTTTCTTAACGATAATTTTAAACTAGGTGTCGGATTGGCATCGCCTTATATCAATGAATCCTGGGGAACGTGTTTAATCAATGTTCCCATAATATTCGATTCATTCAATCATTTTGCTTTTAAACATGCCGCACCGAATGATGTACTGGAAACCATTGACTGCTCCATTTCCATTAAAAAATTCCGAGGCCAAGAAGCAGAATATGTTTATAAATATGTTAACCCTTTTTCAATTACGAGTGGGATGAGTCGGGAGGAATTGCAAACCATCTTTCGTCAACTCACAATTCCTGTGTTCTTATTTGTCGGTCTAGAAGACCAGAACACAGCTCCAACAACCCAAAATGGAACCGTCGCCTGGTTATTTAAGGAGATTGGATTTGAAAATTGGCGAACTTTCGCCTATGCGGGAGCAGCCCATAGCCCTCATCGCATACAAAATGTAAAAACAGACGAAAATATCTCCGACGAGCGATTGAAAGCGTTCAAAGATATGCTCAGCGATATACTGTCAATCGGCAAAGGTACCCCCAATGAAGGAACACAAGATTTAAAGATTTTTAATCAAGATGCAATAGTAAAACAATATTCGCCAGAATTAATATTTTTACGATTCGAAAATGATGAAAAAATACAAATACTATTCAAAGATACCGACTGTGGAAAAGAAATCCTAAGAGAATAACACCTAAAAATGGTAATCGAAAAAGGCCGGGAAATTTATTGCCGGCCTTCTAGGTTTAGGTGAAAGATTTTAAAATTTTAACAAAGTATCTCAAAAACACCAACCGATGCGGCAACAAATGCAATCACAATCCGTAAAAAAATCCCATTACATTTCAATTATCGAGAAAATAAAAATACCATTATTTTTATCTTGACACATAAAGACAACCAGCCACAAACATATTCGTTGTAAATAAATTAAAAATGTATGTTATGAGTTTATTACCGTTCAATGCCATTCAAGGATATTGTTTGGCAACAGAGGATATATCGCCACCTGTCCAACTTCAATTGCGGGAAGAAAAAACACAATCTCTCGAAGAAGTACTAGCAACAGTAGCAGCACGGATTCATAAAGAAATATTAGCAGCAGCACAAGCTTACGACGATGCACGAGCGGTAGCAGAACGGACTAACGAAGAACTACTAGCAGCAGCAGAACAAGTTTACAATGATGCACAAGCGGTAGCAGAACGGACTTACGAAGAAGTATTAGCAGCAGCAATACAAGTTCGCAATGAAATACCAATACAAGCTCACAAAGAATTAGCAGCAGCAGCAATGCCACGAGTTCACAAAATAAGTCGGCAATTAACGACTATCAAAAATTTTGATGATATCGACGAAGTCACCCGATTTCTCAACCTAAGGGCTCAGTTTAAGGAGCATATCACAAATTATGGCCTAGCAGACGTTGAGGCAGAGATATTGGATCCTTTTCTGCTGCCTTTGACTTTATATTGGAAATCTCCTTTTAGGCTTAGGTGGAAGATTTTAAAATTTTGATAAATGCATCCTGGGGAATTGCGATTTTACCAATCTGTTTCATTTTCTTTTTCCCCTCCTTTTGCTTCTCGAGGAGCTTCCGCTTCCGCGTGATATCCCCGCCGTAACACTTCGCCGTCACATCCTTCCGCAATGCACTCAACGTCTCCCGCGCTATAATCGTACTTCCTATGGCCGCTTGAATCGCTATGGCAAAGAGCTGTCGCGGTAAAATTTCTTTCAGTTTTTGGCATAATTCCCGTCCCTTGGCTACCGCCTTATCCCGGTGTACAATCGATGAAAAAGCATCGATCGCCTCTCCGTTCACCAGTAGATCCATTCGCACCAAATTCGACGTCCTATACTCGTCCAATTCGTAGTCCATCGATCCATACCCCTTGGTAATACTCTTCAAACGATCGTTGAAATCCACTAAAACCTCATTCAATGGCAATTCGCAGCAGAGCATAACCCGATGCTGATCCACCGTATCCGTCCGTAAACACGTCCCCCGCTTCTCGGCAATCAGCATCAACATATCGCCAATGGATTCGTTGGGAATATGAATCATCACCCGAATCATCGGCTCCTGAATGTAATTGATGGACGAAGGTTCCGGCAAATGGAGCGGGTTATCGACCAGTAATTCGACGCCATCGGTCTTCATCACTTTGTATACTACGCTCGGATAGGTCGAAATGACGTCCAGATCATACTCCCGGCGAATGCGCTCCTGTACGATTTCCATGTGCAATAACCCTAAAAATCCACAGCGGAAGCCAAAGCCCAACGCCGTCGAGTTTTCCGATTGGTAGACTAAAGCCGAATCGTTCAACTGTAAACGCGCCAATGCTGCCTTCAATTTCTCGTAATCCGGTGTGTCGATGGGATAAATACCACTAAAAACCATGGGGCGTACTTCCTTGTAGCCCGGTAACATCTCCTTCGCCGGATCCGCAAAATGGGTAATCGTGTCGCCGATTTTAATCTCTGCCACATTCTTAATATTCGTCACAATAAATCCGACCTGGCCCGCTTCAAGTATGCCCGTCGAAACCATCTGCGGCGAAAAAATACCCGCATCCTTAATCTGCATGCGCTGCCCTGTCCCCATGAGTAATAACTCGTCTCCAATCCTGATCGTACCCGAAAATACGCGGATATAACAAATCACCCCCTGGTAGGCGTCGAATACGGAATCGAAGACGAGGCAACGGGTCTGCGGATAATCCGCCCAGCGCGGTTGCGGAATGCGTTCCACTACTGCCTCAAAAATTTCTTCAATGCCAATTCCCGATTTCGCACTCGCCCGAATCGCTTCCTCCCGCGGTATGGCTAGAATGTCCTCCAACTGTGTCAACACCACATCCGGTTGCGCGCTCTGGAGATCAATTTTGTTTAGCACCGGAATAATCACCATTTTTTGCCCAATGGCTAGGTTGGCATTGGCGACCGTTTGCGCCTCAACGCCCTGAGAAGCGTCGATGAGCAATAGTGCTCCCTCACAGGCGGCGATGCTCCGAGAAACCTCATAGGAAAAATCGACATGTCCCGGCGTATCGATCAAATTGAGCAAAAATTCCTCTCCATTCGAATGCTTTAATTTCATCGAAACCGGATGACACTTGATCGTAATTCCCCGCTCCCGTTCCAAATCCATCGAATCCAATAGCTGATCCTGCATCTTCCGCCTCTGAACCGTATTCGTAAACTCCAATAGGCGATCGGATAAGGTCGTCTTGCCATGGTCGATGTGGGCGATGATGCAAAAATTGCGGATCTTATCCAGGGAATGCATGGATGAATCATTGGGAGGGCTAGGGACTTTGCAATGTTAAATCAAAGGGAATGAGACTTGCAATGTTAAATCAATGTCACGCGCCCCGAAGGGGCGCGTTTGGGGGCAAAAGCCAAGGAGCCGCAGGCTCCTTGTAAGGCCTGGAGCTTCGCTCCAGGTCTTGCGCGGCAAAACCGCGCAGCTTTTGCCCCCAAAAACACCACGAATCCCTATAAAGCTCTAAAAAAATCCATAAAAAGTTAAAAACATAACTCTATTGCACCTCGCTATCTTCGGGTTCGACATCACTTCCAATCGTTGCACCACGCAAACGCAATAATTCCGTGGTCACTTTATAGCGGAAATCAATGTCTCCTTTTATCGGTGAATCTCTGAGATCTTTCTCTTCATTTATTTCTCGTCTAATTTTATTTCGACCGGAAATGGCCGAATCAAATGGCGTCTGATTGAACTCATTCAGTGCATTGACATTGGCGCCTTTACCAATCAATGCCCAAATCTGGAGATAACCCCCATTTTTTGCGGCCACATGCAATGGCGTATTTCCATAACAATCTCTCCCCTCAACATCCGCCCCCGCATCGATCAACCGCTCTATTACTTTTTGAGGGACACCATAGTAAGCAGCTGCGTGCAAAGGTAACATCGATACTTGGCTAAAATGAGGGTTAGGATCGGCACCGCTCCTTAATAACAATTTCACAATCGCGGATGCCTTTTTTAATTTATCTTTTGATTTTCTCCAACAACAAGAGCGCACTGCATGAACGAGAGGTGTATCTAACCCACTTATTTTATTGGGGTCAGCATTATAGTTTAACAGCAACTCGACAATTCCAAAATTACATTTACGTACCGCATGGCCTAATGGTGTATCCCCATTGGCATCCACTACATCGGGATCAGCCTTTCGTTTTAAAAGTAATTTTACGAAATTTGGATAGCCATAATGTATACTGGAAGATAACAGAGGGAATTCCAACACCCTTACATTAATATCTCCGCCTTTATCGAGATATTCTGTCAAATTTTCCTCATTCAGTCTCGTGATAAAAGAACCGTATACTTCTGACAAACTTGCTTCCGCAGATAAGCAATATCCCAGGAGGCAGCCATTTACGATAATACTTCTAAACAATCTTCTTTCATCCATACATTTTTTGAGATATTTTTATCCGAAGTTAAGTCAATGCAAAAAATATTACGTTATTTTCCCCATTCCCACAAAAAGGAACATTTTCTTCAAAATGTTCCTTTTGCACATCTATCAGATTTTATCGCTCACTTAGATTTGAGTACAACCTTATTTCCTTTCCATCTCATTTAACACTCTGGCAACTTGCATCGCATTTTGGCAATTTGGAAATACGTTGGGCGGTCGACTTGTAGGAAAAGGTCTAAGTGCTATCCTAACTTCTCTATATTCTTCCTTAAAATTAGGATGTTCTTTTAAATATTCTGTGTCCCCCAAGAATTGATCTACATTTTCCAGTGGCGATGTGCCCGCTTCCATTTCCGGTTTATCAATTTGTGATTTCAAGTCTGTCTTAAGTAGCGCTTCTACGATTCTTTTCGATGCATAGGAACGTCCAGGATGGTCTGTCCTAATTTGCTCATAGAGATCAAAAACTTTTGTATCTTGGACCATCTCGCGCTTCTCACGAAGCTCCAAGCCTCGTTCATTATTTTAGGACTATATGTGACTATATGCAATAATGAAGGACCATCTTTCTTGCCTATACCTTTTTTTCTCCCCAATGGGATTTTTATTTCGCTACTGAGTTCGATTAGAATCTCTGCAGTGTCTTCAAGGCAACGCAATATGGCCCCTTCCAATAATGTTATGAAACAAATTGGTGTGTTGAGGTCGATACCTTTGTTACGAATGAGCTGTCTGCACGATTCCTTTAAGGCTTCCTTACTTCCTGTACTTTGTTGAAAAAGCAACGCCCTCAAGTCCAAAAGATCTTTCCTTTTATCATTGGAAATATCTTGTTCCTGATTCGGTAACGGTGACGTCACTTGAACTTCTGTGGCAATAATAGCGGAACTTCCCAAAAGAAGCGTACCCGCTATGAATCGATTAATGAATATTTTACTGGATTTATTTGTTATCTGTGCCATAATATATCTCCATTCTATTGGACGCATTTTTTCGACATCATTGCAAGCGAAGCAATGATTTTTATGAAGATGAAGATTTTGAATGATTTTTGACGGTAAATTTTGTTTTAATTTTCTATTTTTGGGTATTTTTCCTGGGGAAAATTAAAATGTGTCCTTCCGAACGTTTGGAGCAAATTTTAATGTATTGCCTTTTTGAGGTTTTTCTTCAATATAAATTTAAATATTACGCGCCCCGAAGGGGCGCGTTTGGGGGCAAAAGCTCAAGGAGCCGTAGGCTCCTTGTAAGGCCTGGAGCGAAGCTCCAGGCCTTGCGCGGTAAAACCGCGCAGCTTTTGCCCCCAAAAAACCGCGTAGCTCTTGCTCAACAAAAAATAAAAGATACGGAAAATGTAAAAATTAAATAAAAGATCTCCCGTTGTAAGCAATCAAAATATCCCCCCAAATCTAACCCAAATCTTTACCCGTGACTATTGCGTTTCATAAATTCCTCAATAAATTTCGTCGTCACGTTGCCCGCACGGAAATCGACATCAGACATAATCGCCTTCGTAAACGGTATGGTCGTCGAAACACCCCGGATAATATACTCCCCAAGCGCCCGATTCATCCGATTAATTGCAATTTCCCGCACACTACCTGTCGCAATCAATTTTCCAATCATACTATCGTAATACTGCGGAATCCGATAGCCTCCGTAAACGTGACTATCCACGCGAATCCCATTACCCCCCGGCGCGTAGTACAGTGTAATTTCGCCAGGACAGGGAGCAAAGTTACGTTCCGGATCTTCCGCATTGATACGACATTCGATGGCATGTTTTACGAACTTTACATTTTTCTGATCAAAAGGAATTTTCTCGCCGACGGCAATGCGCAATTGCAGGTCGATCAAATCGATTCCCGTCGCCTCTTCGGTTACGCCGTGCTCCACCTGAATGCGCGTATTCATTTCCATGAAGTAGAAATTGCCCTGCCTATCGACTAAAAACTCAATGGTTCCCGCATTTTCATAGCCGCATTGCTTCGCTAAACGTACGGCAGCATCGCCCATTTTAGCCCGCAAACTCGCGTCAAGAAATCCCGACGGCGCTTCTTCGATGATCTTCTGGTACCGCCGCTGAACCGAACAATCCCGCTCGCCTAAATGTAAAATCTTCCCCTGTTTATCGCCAATGATTTGGATTTCGATGTGCCGTGGATCTTCGACGAATTTCTCAATATAAACGGCTCCATTGCCGAAATTTTTCTCCGCTTCCACCCGAGCAACATTAAATTCCTTGCTAAAGGAAACCGAATTGTGGACCAAACGCATCCCTTTGCCGCCACCACCCGCCACCGCTTTAATAATGATGGGGAAGCCGATCGATTCCGCAATTTTCAGAGCTTCATTTTCATTGTCGATTACTCCCTCGCTACCGGGAACAATGGGAACCTTTGCCTTTTTTGCCATATCTTTAGCGCAGGCTTTATTGCCCATCTGGCGAATCACTTCGGGGCGGGGACCGATAAAATTAATTTTACAATCCGAACACTGCTCTGCGAATATCGGATTCTCCGACAAAAAGCCGTAACCCGGATGGATAGCATCCACATTGCCTAGTTCTGCTGCGCTAAAAATGCGATCTGCCCGCAAATAGCTTTCCGAAGCTGGAGCCGCTCCGATACAAATCGCCTCATCGGCCAACTGCACGTGTAGCGACTGTTCATCGGCTTCCGAATAAATCGCTAACGTCTTTACCCCTAGCTCGTGGCATGTTCGGATGATACGTAGGGCAATTTCTCCCCGATTAGCAATTAAAATTTTATCAAACATCTAACTAATTTCTATTTTGAACAGCGGTTGACTAAATTCGACCGGTTGACCATTTCGCACCAATATTTCGCGGACAATTCCTGAAACATCGGATTGGATTTCGTTCATTACCTTCATTGCCTCGAGGATACAGATTGGAGAATCCTTCTCAATTCTCGAACCAACCCGCACAAAAGTATCGCTATCGGGTGAAGGGGATGTATAAAAGGTACCGACCATTGGCGATTTAATGACATAAAAATTTTCAATGGACGCCGTAGGAATATCGGTTTCGATGGGAACACTTGAAATATGAGGTTGTATGGCATAGGATTGGGGTAAAGCTGGGACCAATGCGGGGCTATTTTTACGCAAGACAATTTTCGTTTTCCCATCTGCGATTTCAATTTCAGATAGGTTCGAACGATCCATGATCGCAATTAAATCTTCGATATCATCCTTATTCAAAATATTCCTCCGACTCTAAAACTACCTCTTGACTCAGTAAAATTTTTCCCAAAATCAGTCTGATACTTGGAAAAAGTCATGCAACAGCAAGATGAAATTTTATCGAATACGCTAACCCTTCCAGAAGAAACTCTTTTCGATAGTATTTCTGGGGGGGGGATTGGTACCGTCTCGCGTCTCGAAAATGCTCACTCCGACGCAAATGTGGAACGAAAGACATTGCTTTTCGATTGCCTACGCTACCTCTTCCAGGGAGCCTTAGATAAAGAACTGAGCACCGTTTTATTATTAATGGCAATACAAACTTTAGGAGCATCCGTAAATTACAAGGTGAGTCTGACCCTATTGACTTCAATTGGTTTTATCGGTATGATTCTTACGCCGATTACCCAGCAACTTGTCAATCGTTCGCGGTGGAATAGTATGCAAGTTTCGGCACTTTATTTCACACTGATCGGCATTGCGTTTTGCTGTGCGGCCTTTGCGACCTCTTGGGCTATGTTTTTTATACTTATGGCCCTAGCTCGGATTTGCGATAAGCAGCAGATTCCGCTGATGATCGACGTCTATTGCGACAATTACCCCAAAGTACGTCGTGGCTTTAAGGTGGGAACGGCCCTAGCGTGTATGCCGATAGGGGGGATTATTTTTGCACAGTGTGTGAAATATTTCTGGAATAAGAATCCGAATCATTTCTGCTACGCATCGCTTTTAGCGAGTTTATTGGCCTTGTTTTGTGCCATATGTTTTCTAAAAATTCCGACGCGAAAAATCGTCGTAGCCCAATATCCATCGCTTTGGGATAACTTCAAATGGATCGCCAGGGATCGCCTTTTCGCGGCAATTCTTTTCCTTTATTCTCTTATTGCGATTGCGAATCAGATGACGTTACCGTTGCGGGTGGAATACCTGGCGAACCACAAACACGGTCTTGATCTTTCCTACGGGACGATTTTAGCGATATTTGCGGTTATTCAGCCTTTGGCGAGCGTACTCAGTGGGCCATTCTGGGGAAAGTTATACGACCATGTCAATCTCATTACGATGCGCCAATGTGTGACGATATGTTTCCTAATCGGAATCCCCTTATTCTTTGCAACGCATAATTTCTGCATGATTTGTTTAGCGAGTGTACTTCTGGGGATTGGACGGAGTGGCGGTGTTATTTTTTGGAGTTTATGGGTAAGCGACATTGCACCGAGAGAAAAAGTTAGCGAATATATGAGTGCAAACACGGCGATTATGGGATTACGCGATGCTCTAGCGCCTCTTTTGGGCTACGTTTTATTGGAACGCTTGGGTCCGTGGACAGTCGGCGTAATAGCCTTTGTACTGCTAGCTTTTTCCCTTCTTGGCTTCGAATATCTCCAACGTCCTCTCGCTCTCCGAAAATGCATCCTGGATTTTGAAAAATAATTCAAAATATCTCAAAATAGTACAAACAGGATAGGTACAAACACGGCGATTATGGGACTGCGCGATGCTCTAGCGCCTCTTTTGGGCTACGTTTATTGGAACGCTTGGGTCCGTGGACAGTCGGCGTAACAACCTTTGTACTGCTGTTTTTTTTCTTCTCGGTTTCGAATATCTCCACTATCATCCTACTCTCCAATAGCTAATCTTAAACTCCGAACAATGATTTTAAATATTAATAAAAAAAGCTTGATTTGAAAAGAAATTATACGATACGGCGTTTTGATGAATACAAAACTATTAAAATCAGTTGTTTTGTAACTAACGACAGCGACGGATGAATCAATGATTATAAGTGAAGAATTGCTGCAACTTGTCGGTCGGCAAGAAAAGGCAATAGCTAAAAATAAAGTAGCAATGGCTAAAATCTTACAACCACTTGCGAAGATGCCCAAAACAGTGATGAATGATCTAACAAAATCAATGAACCTAGATGAAAAATTAGCTGTCGCTCAATGCAGAAAAGCAATACTTGAAAATAAAAGAGCAATAGCTGAATTCTTACAACCAATAATGAAGATATTGTCGAAGATAATAAATCAACCGACGATCTCAACTGAAGTGATCTCAGTTGAAGAACTGGAACAATTTCTAAGTGAGCTGGAAATTAAAGAGTGACCGCTCAAACCACCAAGAGATTAATCCCCAGTTTAGGAAAATGTTTTAGTTCATTTCCGAACTGCCTATGAGTTTAGAATACTCAAATACGACTAGCGGTTTTCTACAAAATCGCTGGTCTTTGTTGCGAAATAAACAAAGATTCTGTACGGGATTACTATCGATCATCATTCCATTTCCCAAAAGCTAATTTTAGTAATTGAAAATATCCTTAAAAAAATTAGATATGGAATTCGGGTTGGATGAAATATATGGGATGGAATTTATTAAAACTAATTATTGGTGGGACAACATGCGGAATATCTCCTGGTCCTTCGGCAACGGAAAATCCAGATTTCCTTCCTGAATCAGTTCCCCAAGCGGAAGCTGACGGAGTATTTTCTGGTCCTTCGGTAGCGGAAGATCCAGATTCCATTCCTGAATCAGCATCTCCAGCGGAAGCTGACGGAGTATCTCCTGGTCCCTCGGTAGCGGAAGATCCAGATTCCATTCCTGAATCAGCATCTCCAGCGGAAGCTGACGGAGTATTTTCTAATCCTTCGGTAGCGGAAGATCCAGATTCCATTCCTGAATCAGCATCTCCAGCGGAAGCTGACGGAGTATCTCCTGGTCCTTCGGCAACGGAAAATCCAGATTCCATTCCTGAATCAGCATCTCCAGCGGAAGCTGATTCTTCAAACGACGAAAATGATAAAAATTCGGAAATAATAGAACTATTAACAGCAAAATTCCGTGCGCAATTGGGAGAAAATTCAGAAATACCGGATGATTTAATAAAACTATTTACAGATAATTTCTATATGATTTTACATTTGGAAACGGACGTAAAAATGAAATGCTTCGCAACTGATCAATCGATACGCTATGCCATAAAAAATCATGACCTCCCTACATTAGCGCGAATTTTAGATAACAAAATCGGCAATCCCGTACGCAAAGAAATCAAAGCAAGTGGTATGGGAGTTTTTAAAAAAGCCAAAAGAAAATATAATGTAAGTACACTCGAAAATAAATGCTACACCACCATCGGTCGGTTTTTCAGTACAAGACAAGTTCTATGGATTGAGTACGCCATCGAAATGGAAAACCTCGAGGCCGTAGCCCTTTTTTTCATTTACCACTGGCATTCGACATATTCTGACAATAATAAAGAAACCGACAAAAAATTAAATGAATTTGCAGACTTCGCTTTTCAACATAACCTCTCTAAAATAGAACTTTTCATAAGAAAATTATTCGACAGTGAATATTCCGACGATACGGCCGTAATAGACATTCGTAAAGAACTAAAAAAATACCCAATTTACGGGAAAAATGCAGCCGAAGCGATTAGAAGAAATGTACAATTTGCAGGAGAAATCATAAACATTCTAACGGAAGATCCAACCCAGTGTTATATATTGTAAAATCTATTCCAATTCGTACTTCCTATACTCCCATTTTGACAACAATTGCAAAATCAATCACCAATATATTCCAGGAAATATTTAATATTATTTTTGCTTTGCTGATAAATCCCACCACATCCATTGCGGAAATTTTATGCATTTTACCCGTAATCTTCCAGATTGCTGCATTTATTGGCAATAAATTATTTAAAACCAAAAAAAAATTCTTGACATCAAAATAATTATGTTACTGTGGGAACTGTTATGAAAAAGACCAACAAAAATCTTTACATGATCATACTCTGTGGAGTTATGATGGGTCATTGTGCCGCAACTGGCGGAAATCACGGTCAAAACGCACTAAAGGCACCTCAATGGCGCACGGGTGCATCTAGACAGTCTAAATCGTTTGGGACTGTACTTAAAGGGCGCGTGATTAAACCTAGACAGTCCACGGCCACGACTAGATGGTCTGCGGCGGCCGTAGATAAATCGTTTGGACCTGTACTTAAACGGCGCGTGATTAAACCTAGATGGCGCACGGGTGCACAACGGCGCACGGGTGCATCTAGACAGCCCACGGTTGCACAACGGCGCACGGGTGCATCTAGACAGCCTACGGTTGCACAACGGCTCACGGGTGCGCCTGAATGGCTCACAGCTACAACATATAATCGGACTAGGAGTAATCCACCTAATCAAACACAAACATCACAAAGTCAAACATCACAAAGTTTTGCTGATCAACCACCTCAACAGCAGCAAACATCAAAAAAACGTTATTCGTCTAATGGAGCTTATCTTCCCATAATCTGGCAATGCCCAAGCAGCTCGATTTTTGAAACGATGTACCCGAGACGGTCGAAACTGAGTGACGCGGAAAAAGCAACCTTAAATGATATACAGCAATTATTTAACTATCTCCAGAAGAACGTTCCCCAATCCGATGAAAAGGCCCTTGAGGTTTTAGAGCTGACAAAAGGAGAGTTATACCAGGTTCGCTGGGAAGGCTTCGGCGGAAAAGGAAGATACGCTTCCGTTCGAGCCATGGATGGAATAGTTTCTGTGGCTACACACCTGCTAACTCAACAGCCAACTAAACAAGAAAAGGACGAACTAAAAAAATTATTAATTCAAACACTCCTAATGATGCGTTCAATGTCTCACAATAGTTCAACAGAACCTTACTGGGAAATTATTAAGAAAAATATGACAATTGCCTCAAAAATATTGGAAATTGATCTCTCTTTTGAATAAACTATCCGAAAGCAATAAATCGCTTCACAAATAATAGGGAAAGTCTGGAATTTCCAGAACTTTCCCATCGTCGAAGGTCAAATATCAAAGATTAAACTGCCAAATGGATTCGGGAAATACTAGTGACACAAGAGATTTTGGATCAATAAACAAACTCGATAATAACAGATAAATAATTTTTGTTATTTTATAAAATAGAAATAATAAATAATAAAAATATCTTGATAAAAAGAATAATTCCGCTAATATTGTCGCCATAATGAAAATAATTAGTGAAATTTCCTATAAAATTATATTCTTTTGGGCTACGATTGGGCATTGTATAGCAGCGTACGAAACACCTACCTGGGACCCATTCAAGGCAATTGATCCTCTGTATCGATATCGATCGCCCACCTATCGCCCCCTCAAACAGCAACCACTACCAGAGCAATACTGTTTCCGTGGAGCCTACCTCCCTATAGTCATACGGTACCCCGATAGCTTGCTTTCGGACTCGGTAGAAATCGATGAAAACCTGGTATTGGAAGATGTAGAAGAAGAAACCTTCAGTGAAATGGAGCAATTACTTATCTATCTCAAGAAAGATGTTCCCCTAATTGATAAAAAATCCTTAAAGGTTTTAGAGCTGGTAGAAAAAGAATTGCAACAGGCTCGCTTGGAAGGTATCGGCCGGAAAGGAAATTACGCTTCCGTTCGAGTCATTGATGAACTGGTTTCCGTGGCTGCACACTTACTAAACGACTGTTCACCTAAACACAAAAAAGATAAACTAAAAATACTATTGCTTCGGATACCACCAAGGATAGGTCTAATGGCACGCAATAGTTCAGCAGTACCTTACCTGGAAAATATTGCGAAAAATATGACAATTGCCTCAGGAATATTGGAAATCGATCTCTCTTTTGAATAAACTATCCGAAAGCAATAAATTATTTCACAGACAACAGGAAAAGTTCGAACATTCCAGAACTTCTCTATTGTCCATTGATTATCGATCAATCAAAAATTAAATCATGGAATAATTCGGTAAAATTTGATTACCAAGTCATGAAATTTAAATGCAATTGAGTATATTTAGAGAATTTTATCATATAAACCGGGTTTCGCATTATCAAGAAATTTTTAGACTTCAAAAATTTCATATAAAAGCCATGCGAATAATAAATAATCCTGATGGCAATAAGTATTCCCCTTATTTTTCAGCATAACTCCAATGATCCGAGAATAGCTTTTTTCATCAATCTGTTCCCGTTGCATAAAACTTGCTCCAAGAATAACAAAAAAATCTTGATGTAAAAAATAATTTCACTAGATTATTGCAACTGTTATGAAAATAAGTAGTAAAAATCCTTGTATGGCCATGTTTGTTTTTACCATGGCGGGTAATTGTGTTATAGCGAGTGTAAGTCACGTCAAATTAGATGTAGCAAAATGTGCTGCGCCTAAATCTGCATTTGGACTACCACTAGAAATGCCTGGATGTTCGCAGCCCGGATGCTCACAGTCCAAATGTTCACAATATGGATGTCCTCCTACTTCTATTCCTCCTTACGCAGGATCTAGATGTTTCCCCAAATGTAGATGTAAACAAGATCGGCAATATCCCAATGGAGCTTACCGGCCATACAAACCATGTCCGCGTCACGTTCAGCCGCAATCATGGAGCCGGCTCAGTAGTCCGGAAAAATTAAGCGATACCGAAAGGGCAGCCCTTAGTGCCGTACAGCAACTTCTTAATTATCTTAAAGAAAACGTTTCTCAATTCGATAAAAAAGCCCTGAAAGATTTAACACTTTCAGAACGGACAATGCTATCCGCACAACAAGAAGGTATACGCAGCAAAGGATGTCATTCTTACCTTAAAGCCGTTGATACAGCAATTTCTGTTGCTACTCATCTATTAACCCAACATCCCAGTATCCAAGTACAAAATGCACTCAAGCAACTATTACTTCAAATATGTTCAAGTCCATATTTAACGGACTCGGCCGTATTGCCACATGAACCATCACGTCGTAAAATTCCTACTCGATCATTATCACCCCTCGATAATATCAGGAGAAATATAGCGATTATATCAAAAATCTTAGGTATCGATTTCTTGGGAACCTTCTAATCTTCTTTTTAATAAACTATCTAAAAATAGTAAATTACTTCACAAATAATGGGGGAAGTTTGAAAATTTCAAAACTTCCTCATTGTTTATGAATCGTCGATCCATCAGAAATTTCGACGATTGTGTGTGAATAACCTTTCCGCTAGCCTATTGATATAATTTAAAATCCGTCTCCAAAAATAAAAAAAAGTCTTAACATGAAAAATAATCGCAATTGTATATGATCACTTATAAATAAAAATTCAAAAAATAAAATAATCGTTTATTGCATCGCGAGCAGCCTCAACTCTTCTCTTTTCGCAACACCTCAGGATAAACTGGGGCAAGAAGAAGAAAAACTAAATGAAATACTAGCCACTAGAAATATAGATTTCATAGTGAAAACAATTATAAATAAAACAGCAACAAGCTCAGGTTTTTTAGCAAGTTTCTAAGCTTTATTGGGAAATAATGCCAATGAGCTCAGCGAAGAAGAATGGAGACAATTCGAGACCTCCTGCCACTTGTCGCAATCCATCCGTTGCAATTCGTTGCGCAATATGGGAAGCCTAGACACCGGAGACTCCAAAAAATTAGAAGCAATCTTCGATCAAAATATTGCAGAAAAATGGCATGAAGCCAAACAAACTGACGATAAAGAAAAAATTCAACAGGCTAAAGATGAATACAATTTGCCGGATTTTAAGCAAGTATACTGAATCCCAACGGATGAATTGCCATGGCTGGAACGTGCCGTTCGAGCGGGATATGTCGAAATTGTAGCACTTCTCCTGGCTCATAAAATTTTGCCACCTACGGCTCGAATTTTTTTACAATGACGGCGGAATTTGTACCCAACATGCCGAAAGAAGTATTGAGAATGATTCTGACTCGGCCAATTGGTTTAGCTTCACCAATGACAAGATTGCGAAGTACACATCGGGGATCGAGATCGTCGATATTAATCGTCGGATGAACGTAGCCGTCATCAAATGCCGGTAAATTCCCAGCTAATTCCAATGCCCCCGCAGCACCCATTGTGTGGCCAATAAAACTCTTGGTATTATTAATATATGTCGTTTCCATATCTCCAAATACCTCGCGGATCGCTTCGCATTCAACCACATCCCCCATCGGCGTCGACGTCGCATGAGTATTAACAATATCGACGTCTTCCGGCCGTAAATTGGCGCGTTTCAAAGCAAGACGAATACACTGTACCTGGCGCTCCGCATTGGGAAGTACCGCATCGGTCGCATCCGTATTCATACCGTAACCGACGATTTCACCGTAAATTTTCGCGCCACGTTTTTGCGCATCGACGAGGCGCTCAATCGTAAATAAACAG
>JAIRLD010000009.1 GCA_031259665.1 Puniceicoccales bacterium
AGTGGCATTCCATTGGATCAAGCCGCAAATCCAGGTCCGAAGGATAGATCCCTCGGTGGGGATTCTAAGGGCAAAAAGCCCTTAGTCTTCCATATTATTTTTATCGGCGAACTGCATAATTTCCTCGAGGGATGTTCGGCCCTGTTTGACGTGTTCCCAGGCACAGGCCTGTAATGTCTGCATTCCTTCCCCAAGGGCTATGGCTCGGATTTCTCTAGCGGGGGCATTTTTGATAATTGCCTGCTGAATTTTGTCACTAATGACCAGCACTTCATGAACAGCAATTCTTCCTTTATACCCATTTTTACACCTATCGCAACCGGTACCGACCATAATTTTATCGATATGAGCTAATTCCGAGGAGAGGTCAACGCGCAAAGCGCGCAGGGCGTACTCCAATTCATCTGGAGTATAGTTTGCTTTTTTTGCGCAATGCGGACAAATTCTTCTGACTAGGCGTTGGGCGAGGACTAATTGTAAGGAGGATGCGAGGAGGAAGGGTTCCAAGCCCATATCGCAGAGGCGGGATACGGCGCCCGCCGAATCGTTGGTATGCAAGGTACTGAGGACCATGTGACCGGTAATGGAGGCGCGGATGGCGATATCTGCCGTTTCCGCGTCACGAATTTCACCGATCATGATTACGTCCGGATCCTGACGCAGGATGGAACGCAGTGCGCTGGCAAAGGTCATACCGATATCCGATTGAACTTGGCACTGATTGATACCAGCAATTTCGTATTCCACCGGATCTTCGACGGTGATGATACGGATTTCAGGATCACGAATCTTATGGATACAGGCGTTGAGCATGGTCGATTTACCGGATCCGGTGGGACCGGTAACGAGGACGATGCCGTGGGGACGCGAGATTGCATTAATGATTTGTTCCAATTGTTTTTGACCGAGTCCCATACCCTCGAGTTCGACGGGAGCTTCACTCAAATTTAAGAGGCGGAGACTGATACTTTCACCGTAGGAGATGGGTAAAGTGGAGACGCGGATATCGATGGCGGTATCACCGGAACGGAAGGCGATGCGGCCATCCTGGGGGCGGCGTTTTTCTGAGATATTGAGTTTAGCCATAATTTTCAGGCGTGAAATGATAGCTGCCTGGTAGAGGACGAGATTAGGCGGTAGACTCACAGGGACCAATGCGCCATCGATGCGGTAGCGGATTTGCAGTGAATTTTTTTGAGGTTCGAAGTGAATATCCGTTGCGCGATCGGCAAGGGCCTGTTTGACCAGCTCGTTAACGAATTTAATGACGACTGCATCCTCATCTTCCTGTACGATTTCGATCTTTGAGACGAGTCCTTTATTCTCTTCGGCATCAGCAAAACTTCCCGCACCGACACCGAAGCGTTCATTAATAACTTTACGGATTTCCTGGATTTGTCCTAAGCAGTAAACAAAATCGACATTGGAAGACGCTTTAACCCATTTTTTCATCGTTGCATCGGGTATCCAACCGAAAACTAATCCCTGACGGCCATCCTCCCAATCTACGGGTAAACATACGTATTCCAGGAGTAATTTTTCTGGAAGGATTTTCGTAATTTCCTTGGATACCGTAAATTTTTTAAGGAAAGGGAGGCCGCACATACCGGATAGCCATTCGTAGGCATCGAGGGAAGTGCGCGCCAATTTCTCGGCTAGGAGGTCGATTTTTTTATCGACATGACTTGCGGCGATCATTGCGGGCAAGGCAGGATCAACCGTTGCGAGTACTTTATTTAAATTTTCCATATTATCTCAAATTAAGGTTATATTCCCGTTTTAATTAATCGTAATCCAAGTCGTCCCAGTAATCCCAGTCCCAATAATCATCAAAGTCGTAGGATGGTGCGACAGATCCTTGAGACGGTGGATAATAGGACGATTGATTTGTGCTCGAATTTGAATGGGTTGTTTGGAAAGAATCAGCATTATTATTACCAGTTGCTTTCTTCTCCTCTTCTCCTATCGGACAGACGTAAGCATGACCATCATATTCAATTTCTAAGGTTTTCTTACTGGCGTCAAATTTTTTAGGAGCATATCCCAATGGGGACGACTTTCCAGAAAGTAAAACGGTATTGATTGCCTCCTTTGACGTTTTATCGTGAATGGAAAAATAATCTTGGCCGCCCACTCTCATGTGCCCCGAGCAACCCAATTTCATATCGGGTTTTTTAGGAGGATGTGGCGGTGCAGAAACGGATGCTTTCGGCGCGGATATTTGTGGTGGCGGTTTAGGTTCCGGTTTAGGTGCATCGCCGAATGGGGATCGTTCGTGTAATGACTTAAATTCATCCACGGCTACCGATTCGGCCATTCCTAGGTGATAACCGCCCACTAAAACCACACCGAAGAAAATTTTTTTTGTACTACTTTTCATGGTGATTCCTTTCATATTTACCGATTTCATTTAGCGCCTTCTTGAGAAATGACCTTTTCTCGTCAATGGCTTAGCGGTACCGCCCTCTTTACTTTCAAAAATAGTCTCCGATTCGGGAGTTAAATCCGATATTCCATCGGGGAATACTTCTTCTTTCGTAGAGACTTCGGCAACGAAGTCATCGCTTCCAGGTGTTATGGGTTGGCGCGCCCACTCATCCCAGACTTCCGACGGCAATTCCGCTGCGACGAATGGTTCCGGCTCCGTTGAAACGGGTTGAACGGTTGCCTTGCTCTTTCCGCGACGGCGGTTACGCCTGGTAACCCTATTTTGCTTATTTTTTTCGGCTTCACTTTTTTCGCGTTGAGCCCACTCATCCCAGGCATCCGACGGCGATTCCGCTGCAACGAATGGTTCCGGTTCCGTCGGAACGGGTTGAACGGTTGTTTCGCTCTTTCCGCGACGGCGGTTACGCCTAGTAGCCCTATTTTGCTTATTTTTTTCGGCTTCACTTTTTTCGCGTTGGGCCCACTCATCCCAAGCATCCGACGGCGATTCCGCTGCGACAAATGGTTCCGGTTCCGTTGGAACGGGTTGAACGGTTGCTTCGCTCTTTCCACTACGTCGGTTACGCCTGGTAGCTCTATTTTGGTTAATTTTTGCAGCCTTCCCTTTTCCTTTTTTTCTAGCTTGGGCACTTTCAGCCATTGCTTGGGCATTGAGACCGAAAATGGTATCCTTCGGAAAAGGTTTACTTTTTGGGAAATCACCCGTTGCTTTATAGTGAGCAATGTCCTCCTTGAAGTTTGTTACTTCGAGCCGTTTATCGAGATAGGCTGATTCTTCCTGGGGATGTAGAATGATCGTTGGTTTGATGAAAACAATTAATTCCTTGGTCTTTTCGTCACGTTTCCGCGATGTGAATAGGGCGTCGCCCAGGACAGGTATATCGCCAAGGATGAATAATTTTCCACCGGATTTGGACTCTTCTTTTTCTTTAAATCCAGCAATAACAATGACATCTCCATTGGCTACGCTGACAAAAGAATCGATTTGTTTATCCGAGATGATCGGCGCCAGAACGCTTCCAGTACTGACATCTCCGTCGTATTTGGAAATTTTTTGTTCAATTTCCATTTGGATGATTCCATTACTCCCAATGAGTGGCGTTACGGTGAGTTCTAACCCAACGTGTTTATAGATAAGACTGATTCGTTCTTTAGAGTCTTTATCATCCTTCTGCGTGCTAGAGTCAACGAACGGACGTTCCTCTCCAATTTTAAAGTTAGCCTTTCGATTGTGTGTAGTAACTAGAGTGGGTGTAGAAAGGATCTTAATATTGGAATCCATTTTAGCCTTTTTGAAAACGGTGGATAAAGCGAAGTTTTTAAGTGTTCCCGCAAACGATCCCAAACCACCGTCTGGTCCCAAACTACCTTTGAAATTGATATCATATTCACGGGGCTGATACTCGTGGGTGGCTGTCTTATCCGCTCCATTCTGGCCAGCACCTATATAAACTGTTTTCTTTGAACCCTTATACTGGTTATAGGCTTCCCCTTGATGATATCCTAAATCTAGGGCATCCATACCGCTTTGTTGGCCTTCGTTTAGAGTGATTTGGGCGACAATAACTTCAATGCGGACCTGGTCGAGGAGAACATCCAAATTGGTGATTAAGTGTCTCACTTGAGATAAATCAGATGCCGTACCATAAACGATGATCGAATTACTTCTTTCGTCGGACGATAGCGTCAAATTGGCGGAAAACTGTGCCGCCTGCTCTTCACCCAATTCTCCTCCAGGGAGTTGTTGGGAAGAAATGAAATCGCTATAGGTATTGCTGATTTGCTGGTTACTACGGGAACCACTCGCCGCCTGAGCAAGGGCGCTTGCTAAACTACTTTGGGCCGACATTTGTGCCTGTTGACGTTCAAAGGCCATTTTATTTTCTTTCTCAACGCGACTTCTTTGCTCCTTGACGATCCCAGAAACGATATCGGTAATCTTCTTCGCATCCCCGTGTTTAACACGAATAACTTCGGATCGCAATAATAATTCACACTTATTATCTAATTGTTTAACAATGTCGACAATTACGGGTAAATTTTCCTGTGACGTTATGACAATCAGCTGATTGCTGGAGTCGTCGTAATCGATCGTCATATTGTTGAGATATTTTTTTAGCCCCCCCCGTTTGAGTGCCTCGAATTTCTTTGATACAGCCGATGCCTTGACATTGTTAAGGGGAAGAAAATTGATAGACTCAACCATGTTAATGGGCGTATCCGTACGTTGAACCAAATTTTCTATGGTCTGTAAATTAGCCATCGTATCCGTAATAAAAAGGGAATTCGATGACGCAAAGAGAACTGTGTTTGATGAACTCGGCGTTAAAAGTGGTTTTATCAATTTCTGAAATTCCGTCGCATCTAAGTAGCGGAATTTAAAGAATTTCGAATACACCTTTTGGGTAGGTTCATAGGTTAACAGTGATTCATCGAGGATATCGGGTGATTGCGTTATGGCCGATTTCGATGTAACCACTTTCATAAAAGTACCTCCCATATTGACGATCGCAATACCATTCAAACTTAGCACGCTCTCAAGGGCGGCAATCGCCTCCTTCTTGGAAAGGGGCTCGTGAATTTCAAGAGATATCTGTGCCGCCGGCAATTTTTGCTCCATTAAAGCTGTACATTTCGTCAACTGTTCCAACATTCCGACAACTTCCTGCGGACTGGCATTTTTCAAGATCAGCTGATCCACTGTACCTTCTTCGCCGATTGCAAAAATATCGGAAATATTTTCAACTTTCGTTGATCCCGAAACATTGTCATTTTTCTGCATGGACACGTTTGGTAACGCTGCCGCTGCCGTCAACGGTAATAACCCAAATATTAAACATTTTCCTTTCTTCATAACCATCCCTCTCAATCAAAAATCATATTATTAATCAAAAAAACCATATTTTATTCCAATAAATTGCCACGACCATTCCATTTGATTAGTTTTTCGCCTAATCGATGTGTTCCTAAAATTTTTGCCACAATCCTATCGACATCACTATCAGCTTTGATATCGAGTGCCGAAATGCCGATTTTAGCCGAAAGCGACTTTCCTTGCATCACTAACTCTATATCGTCAATACAGAGATTGGAATCGGGAATTTCGATAATATCGTCAAATTTTAAGATATCAGAAAAATGAACACCCCTCAGGTCAATGGAAATTTTGTTGAAAGAAAAAAATTTACCATTTTGTGACTCGGGCATACTCACGTTATATTTAAGCGATAGGCATTTAGCTGCCTCTCCGACGAGCGCCATTAGTTTAGGTTGATCGATTTTATCCCGATGGAGAATTTCATTGATAATGGAGCGAAAGCGTTCATTAATCTCATTTTCCCGAGACAACCACGAATTTTGTTCCGCCTGTCTTTGAGCATTCTTTTCTTTGATGAAGTTATATGTTTTCCATACCTTTGCATCATATCCAATAATGCCTAAAGTGAAGAGGACCAAAACACCTGCGATTGCTAAGCATTCGCTTTTATGTAACAGGAAAAAAAACGATTTTAATTTCGAAATTTTCTTCATAATTTTTCAAAGGTTAAAAAAAGTGAAAAGTTAATGAGATCATCTTGGTTATTTTTATCGCCAATTCTGACCACCCTAAAAAGTGAAGACTCGTTAAGAATTTTTTCAAATTTATTAAGTTCGGCAAGATTTTGAGCGGAACCTTTAATTTCAAAGTTTTCTCCTTCGGAAGCGTAGATGGAGTTAAACAATATGGAATCAGGACGCAGCTCATTGATTTTATTTAATCCGCGGAAATAGGCATGCTTTTTATTGGAGAAGAGATCCAGTTCATGGGTACGATCTTCTTTTTGCTGAATTTGTCTAACTTGCTCGTCTTTGGAAGCCAACTCTTTAGCGAAATGACTTTCACTTAGTAAAAGGCAACGCAATTGGAAAAAGCCGCACAACCCGATTACGATGAAGAGCACCGCCGCAATGGTTGCATAAAGGGCGGCATGGATTGTAACCTTATTTTGTTTCCGCAACTTTTTCAATTCCAGATTTTGCATATTAGCGGCTATAATGGCTTGGTTCGAAAATGAAAAGTCGCAAATGTGCGTTTCGGAATTACTGGAAGCGTTTTCTTTGTGCGTGAAATGGACAGTGAGGCCAAATTCCACAACCGGTACCACTTCGACGAGTTCGAAAATGGGTAATGAACTTTCCATATCATTGGGCGCCGTAATCGGAGTAAGATTAATGCTATGGGCCGCTGTTTTTTCGAAAATTATCGCATGGTCTCCATATTTGAATATAGCCTTCGAAATCGCAGGGACGACGATGGCGAGGAAAAAATCTGGAAAAATATAGGTGGCGAACTCGGCTTCCGCGTCAATTGCTTTTAAGCGACTTTTCAGGACAGAAAAGATATGGATAGTCGATGCATTACTGTCGACGAAATATCCCCAAAAAATTTCGTTCAACGGAAATGGACTCGAAGACTCCAAAGCGAAGGCAACGACACTTTCAAGAAGGGCGTAGTTGACTTTCCCCTCTGGAAAAGGACAGGTACTCATGAAGCAGAGGTCCGAAGGTACGATACAAACGTGCTCGGATCGAGCGAGTTGGCGCTCTTCCTTCCAATTAGAAATTTTTTCAGATAAAGTTCCCATGATTAAAATTCCTCAATTTTAATAATATTAAATGGTAAACGCTGATTGCGTGTTTGACTACCCGTAGCATCACAAATGCAATGAATGTTATAGGCATTGCCTTGGTCGTTTGAAACGTGGACCTTGAGCGCAAAAAATTGTATTTCATTGGAGCAGTAGTTTTCAAGGATTCCTCCCCGGCCAATGAAAACATTAAAGTCCGCGAATTTCCTCGAGTTTGGCATTACGATTCCCCCATGCCGAGCCGATATGGTATCTAAAATTTCTTGTGGAACCGTTAACAGATTGATCTTAAAATGCTTTCCACCTTTGTTGGTTTTATTGAATTTGGAGATACAGCGCTCGATGATAAACCATTCTTTTAAGGGCCCAATGTCTATCGGATTTTCTCCAGTTTTAGTTCCAGTTTTAGCATTAGATGCTTCAGATACTACATATTCTACCGTTGACCATTTCGTAAATGTTTTCTTGTTATTAATAAAATCTTTAATTTTTTGCGTAGCACTAGATTTTATTATAGAAGGTTTGCTGGCAGATAGTTTGTCGAGTGCTGCCGCCACTAGATCACTAGAAAAATCGTTAAACTCTTTAGATAAAGGTATTTGCGCATTGAGATCTTCAAAATCGAGTTGAATAGTCAAATTGCCATGCTTGATTACGTTATCAGATAATCTCTGGATCTGGAACTTTGCAGGCAAGGAAGCTTTGGATAAATTCAAATAAATTTTTTCGGTGATATATTTAGAAATTAATGCATTAGTGGGTATATCGCCTAAAATATCAGCATCAAAAATGAATTTATCGTCTCCTTTTTTTACAGTACCGCTGCCCATTTTATCGACACTCTGATTTTGTTTGTAATTTCCTAGAGAGGTTATCGCGAGATCAAGGGCAGAATATGCTTCGACTTTCAACTCAGGAAGACATAGCATTTGTTGGCGATATTTTGCATTATCGAATACATCTTCAAGGAACAGTGTCAAAATAAGCGCACAAAAGACTATTAGCGTGAGCACTACCGGCATAACACTTCCCAACTTCTTCTTAGCAAAATTCCTATAAAATTCCATCTGGGTTGTATTTCTAATGAAAAAAATTAAAAAGTAAACAAAAATATGTTTTTTTATTTCTTCTAAAGATAATGGCTGAAATACAGTCAGTTTTTTGAAGATCAAAAGAAAATACAAAGAGCAAAGAAAATATTTTATTTCGCTTTGACATTCTCGATGGAAAAAGTATATCTAATACGGTCAGATTTAATGGTGAGAAATGTTCGATTCAGTTGGTTTGCCCTTTATTTTTTTGGAAGTGCCAATACATTTGCAGGGGAAGCAGGCGTATCACCAAAAGCGGAATCGATCATTGCAGGCGATGGAATTCTGAGTTATTTGACCAATTCTTTGCTGACCAGTGTACTCATTTCCTTCGCCATTGCGTTAGCCGTACGTTTTATTGTTCGTGGGAGAGTGGGACTCGTTCCCCGAGCGGGACAGGCTTGCATCGAGGGCATCATTGAAGGAGTTGGCGATATTTTAGAACCCATCGTCGGGCGACACCTATTCCCAAAGATTTTACCCCTACTTCTGGGCTATTTTATTTTCATCCTCATTCATAATTTGAGTGGTCTATTTCCGGGTATTGGTTCCATTGGATTTGAGAACGAAGGCCATCTGCGGAGTATTTTTCGTCCCATGAATGCGGATTTGAACGCGACGCTGGCCCTAGCAGTCATTGCGACGGTAGCCTGGGGTTATTGTTGTGTGAAAAGTGTGGGATGGGGTGGCCTTTATCGACATGTTTTTGGCAATAGGGCCGATCGAAACGAAGTTAGCGGTGCGGTTTACGGGTTACTATTTCTCATCTTTTTTGGAGTTGGATTAGTGGAATGTTTATCGATTTTGTTCCGAATTATTTCTTTGTCTTTCCGTCTTTTTGGCAACGTTTTTGGTGGAGAAAATCTCCTCCATAACATGTATGAAATGAGCGAATTTCTGACACTGGGCGGTCTAGTGAATACGGATTTTTATGCCATGTTGGCCTCCTATTCGCCGCGGCTTGCGCTAGGAGTCAATGGGGTAATGAGCAAGTTGGGTTATTTCTTACCGTTGCCCTTTTATTTTTTAGAATTTTTGGTTAGTCTGGTCCAAGCTTTTGTTTTTACATTACTGGTCGCGGTGTATATCGGTTTGATTTGTAATCACGGCGAAGAAGAGGAAAAAATTATTGGAACGGGTTGATCTAATATTTAGGGAGATAAATTTATGTTAAGTTTTATTGCAGAAATTACAAACACGGGTTTAGTAGGTGCATTCGGTTGTGCATTTGCGGCGTTGGGCGTAGGGATGATCGGTTCGAAGGCCGTTGAAGGTCTTTCCCGAAATCCGGGCGCTTCGGGAAAGATCCTCGTACAGTCCATTGTCGGTATGGCGCTGGCGGAGGCGGTTGCCTTCTACGCGTTATTCTTTGTCAAATAGTTTGAAATCGTGTTCGAAATAGAAACAGTCGTTTTAGGTTCGATAACGGATGCGCTGGTCGATGTTTTAGAAAATTTTGGCGTACACTGGCAGCTTTTACTGATCCAGTCCCTGAACTTTCTCTGTGTCGTCGGGATTCTCTACTTCTTTGCCTTCAAACCCATTTTGAAAACGATGGCGGAACGGCGGACTAAGATTGAGAGTGGTTTGCGCTACGCAGAAGAGATGCGGGAACAATTGGCCCAATCCGATGTGACGGTACGGGAACAGTTGCTACGGGCTCGGGAAGAGGCACAGCAAATTATTGAGGCGGCAGAACAGCAGGCTCAGGACTATGCCACTCGACAAAGGGAAGAGGTGGAACGGCTCACGCAACAGATGATCGATGCGGCAAAACAAAGCATTGCCGATGAAAAGACCAAAATGATGGCCGATCTTCGGGGCGAAGTTAAAGGGTTGGTTGCGGATGTGGCCGCAAAGGTCCTGGCTAGAGAGCTTTCCTCCGAGGAACGGGCGCACTATTTGGATAGGGCCGTACTACAGCTGTAGCAATGCTATCGAAAAAAAGAGTCACCGCACTAGCCAAAAGGCTAGCCCAGCTTTCCTTTAATGGGGCGGAGATTGATCGATTGCGCGTACAAGTTGCCGTCGAGTGGATAGAGGAATGTGCGGAAATGGTGCGCGGTTCGCTGCGGCGGAAGTATCTCCATTTCTTGGAAAATGAGTGCCATTGGCGCCTATTGAGGATCGAATATGCCGGTGAGTGTGATTTTATTCCCATTCAACGTTCCATGGAACAACATGTGGGGCGAACATTAAAGCTCGAGACGGCTGAAAATGTGGCATTGATTGCGGGCCTAAGGATTTCCGTTGGCGACTGTATTTGGGAGCGTTCCATTCAGGGTGACCTTTCGACACTTTGTAGCTAGAACGATTCTTCTATTTTTTGAACACGGATGCAAGGAGCTACCGTGGCGGTAAGGGTTGTATTCGGGATTAGACGTCGGATCATAGCGTGGGCTATTTCGCTTTTTGATAAGAAAAGTGGGATTGGCTTTGATCCGATTACGCCGGTTTGCATGCTTCTACTGATCATCGTTGGCATTTTATCAATCCATTCGGCACAAAATTACCATATAAATACCCAATGGATGAGCCAAATCATTTGGGCCGCATTGGGCCTATCGCTCTACCTCTGGATGGCCTTCACGGACTATAAACTATTTCTAAAAAATGGCCATTGGATCTATTTTTTCAGCATAGCACTGCTCCTATGTATTTTTACGCCCCTCGGTTGGCGGCGTTTTGGTGCGACCCGTTGGCTAAGGATAGGAAGAATCGTCATCCAACCTTCGGAAATCGCGAAATTGGGAACACTTGTCATGGGTGCTAGCATACTTGCCCGATCGAAAATTGGAAAACTGAGCGGCTCGCTCCAAGCTATCGGCAGCGTACTACTCGTTTTTGGCATTCCGGTGATACTCATTATGCTACAGCCCGACTTAGGTTCTTCGCTGCCCTTCTTACCCATCGCTTTCGCGTTACTCTTTGTCTCCGAAGTACCCAATAAATTTTTTATCAGCATCCTATCGGTGCTGCTATTTCTGGGAAGTCTTGTGGCCTGGGACGCCTATACCTACCATCTATTTTTGGACCGACATCAACTTAATCCGCAAACTTCCATTGGACAATTTGAAAAAATTTCTTTATTACCTCTTAAAGACTACCAGAGAAATCGAATTATTTCGTTTGTAGCGCCGGATATTGTGGATCCTCAGGGTGTCGGTATCAGTTGGAATCTGCGGCAATCGCTGATTGCAGTTGGTTCCGGAGGTATGACGGGAAAGGGTCACGGGAAAGGAACCCAGGCAAAATTGGGTTACTTACCCCAATCCGTAGCGACGAATGATTTTATTTTTTCGGTCATTGCGGAAGAATATGGATTGATCGGGGGTATGTGTGTGTTATTGATTTATGCGATCATGATGGCGAATGGATTACGCATTGCGTGTATGGCACGGGATTGCTTCGGACGCTTGTTAGCGGTGGGAATCAGTGTGCTCCTCCTCATCCATGTCTGTGTCAATGTGGGGATGACTCTCGGCATTATGCCCATTACGGGTATTCCGCTGCCGTTTATCAGCTATGGTGGATCGTTTATGGTGATATGTTGCCTGCTACAGGGAATCATACAGAGCATATACCGTTTTAGAAGTGAGTATTAGTTATGGATCATTTTAGAAAAGTAGAAGAGGAAGAAGAAATTTTAGAGGCATTGAAAGAAGTTCCCATCGAAGAGTTCGGAACGATGCCCGATAAGTCGATACTCAGAGAGTCGTCGAAGGAGCGGGAAAAGGAACAACCACTCCTCCAACGTATTCTGAAAAAATTAACCGTCGGAACAAAAATATTCCGGGAAATCGTGATCAGTGCCAATCCATTGGAGCGACGGGTAGCCTTCCTAGAAGATGGATTATTGAAGGAATTTACGGTGGAATACAACGACCGAGCCAATCGAGTGGGCGCTATCTTTAACGGAAGAATTCAGAATTTTGAAGGCGGATTAAAGGCCGCTTTCGTCGATATCGGTATGGAAAAAAACGCTTTTTTACATTACTGGGATGCCCTACCGGCAGCAATGGATTCGGTCATCGAGGTGGTACGCAGTACCCGTTCAACGAAGGCTAAACCGTTGACAGCCGACAAAATTCCAAGTATCTATCCCATTAAGTCGGAAATCATGGTCCAGGTCATTAAGGATCAGATCGGCACCAAGGGCCCACGCGTGACAACCAATATCGCACTCCCCGGACGCTTCATCGTTTTAATGCCCTATGCAGGGGAATGCGGAGTATCTAAAAAGATCGAGGACAAGAAAGAACGCCAACGACTGAAAAAAATTCTCGAAAAATTGACAATTCCGGAAAGTATGGGTATCATCATCCGTACGGCAGGTGAAGGGAAAAAAATTCGCTACTTTGTCCGCGATTTGCATATGCTACTCCAAAAATGGCAGACCATTTTAGAGCAACAGGCTAAAAATAAAGGTAGAGTCGCGCTTTTATACCAGGAACCGGATTTAATTGAATCCTCGGCGCGGGATTTTCTGACGGAAGAAATCGATCGAGTGATCGTCGACGACAAAACAACCTACGAACGAATGCTGGAGCTGGTCGAAAAAATCTCGAAGCGTTCGAAGTCGAAAATCCAGTACTACTCGGATACGATTCCCGTATTCGAACGATTCAATGTGGATCGCCAAATTGACCAAACATTTATGCGCCATGTGGCCCTACCGTCCGGTGGCGAAATCGTCATCGACGAGGTGGAAGCTTTTACGGCGATCGATGTGAATACGGGCAGCCACCGCAACCGCGACGATGAAGATCGAAACAAAAATTTTCTTTGCCAGGTCAATATCGAAGCGGCTAGGGAAATCGATCGCCAAATCAAATTGCGTAATCTAGGCGGCCTAATCATCATCGATTTCATCGATATGAAAAATCCTCGAGACCGGCGTAAGCTCTACGACTTGATGTGCGATTTGCTGAAAAATGATGCGGAACGAACGCAAATTTTACCCCTATCAGCCTTCGGGTTGATGCAAATTTCACGCCAACGACACTCCCAAAGTACCGTCCGCGATATGCGAGCCACCTGCACCTATTGCAATGGACGCAGTTTCGTGAAGTCGGCGCGTACGGTCAGTATCGAGATTTATCGAAAATTAGTCAGCATTGCGAGAAAATATGGCAATCGCCTGGATAAAATACGGGTCTATTTACACCCCACCGTCCTCGAATACTTCCGCAATAATTATGAATTGCAACTCATCGCAATTGAAGCTGAACTCCAAATTAAACTAATTTTCCGGGCAGATCCCATATTTCATGTCGAAAATTTTAAAATAGTTGATTTTGATACCAACTCAGAGCTAAAATGAAATGGGTCTCCGACTGCCCAGGGGGGCTCCGGCCCCCCCTGAACCCCCCGCAAGGAGTCCAGTGTGACTCCTTGACCTCCTTCGGCGGCCCAGACCTGCGCATGCTGCGCAGATCTGGGCCGCAAGGTCAAGAGTAGACACTTTGACTTGTTTTTC
>JAIRLD010000118.1 GCA_031259665.1 Puniceicoccales bacterium
AGTTTTGAAAAATAGCAAATAGCTCATCGCCCCAAGGGCTAAAAACGGACCGAACGGTAATGAAGTGTCAAATTTTATCTTATTTTTTTTTTGATTACAAAGGTACCAAAGCGGCAACAGGGTCACCATGCCCAAACAGGTCCCGCCAAAAATCGAAAAAATCGCTCCCTTTGTCCCCAAGAAAGCGCCAATGCAGCCCATTAATTTCACATCGCCGAAACCAATCGCCTCCCTATTGAAAACAAGTTCTGCAAAAACGGCAATCCATAGCAAAACGCTCGATCCCAGTAGCATACCCCGGATCGATGTCATTCCTCCACAAAAAATATAATTCCCTCTGGAAAAATGTGACAATAATACACTTCCTAAAATACCTAAAACTGCCCCTCCAATGGTACAGCGGTCAGGTATAGTCATCGTTGCAAAATCAATTCCCGAGGCGATGATTAGTAGGCCGAAAAAAATTCCGTGTACTAAAAATTCCCAGGGATCCGATCTTTGCCACAAAAATAAAAATAAACATGCCGTCAAAATCTCTAAAAAAATGTACTGAAATTCAAGCTTTCGTCCACAGCAACGCGCCCTGCCGCCCAATAAAATCCAACTGACTATCGGAATATTGAGAAAAAGTGGTATCGACTGCCCACAATCACAGCGCGAACCAGGAAAGATAATGGAAATATCTTTCGGAATACGTATGATACAAACGTAAAAAAAGCTACCGAGACATGCTCCGAGTATAAAAATGAGCAGCCCGCAGGTCGGATGGTCCCAAAATTCTAAAAGTGTCATTTTAACGATTAATTAATGATTCGCCCGTCATTTCCCCGGGCTGTTCGAGATCCATAACATCGAGAAGCGTCGGCGCTAAATCGCCCAACTTTCCTCCCAATTTTAGCGAAAGCGTCCCATATTTTTCGCCGTACAAAACCAATGGCACTGGATTCATCGTATGCTGCGTATGCGGAACTTTGTTTTCGAGATCCCACATCTGCTCGGAATTTCCATGGTCCGCTGTGATCAACGCCGTACCGCGAACTCGATCCACCGCCGCCGCAATTTCCTTCAAACAGTGGTCGACTGCCTCCGCAGCCTTCACCGCCGCTGCAAAATTTCCCGTATGCCCAACCATGTCCGCATTCGCAAAATTAACAACAATTAATCCATACTGCTCCGATAAAATTGCCTCAACAACTTTGTCTTTTACCGCATAGGCATTCATTTCCGGTCGCTGATCGTAGGTTTCGACATCCTTTGGACTGGGAATCAGTACACGCTCCTCCTGAGGAAATGGTTCTTCGCGATAATCGTTGAAAAAAAACGTCACGTGCGCATATTTCTCCGTTTCAGCACAGCGAAACTGCGCAATTCCTCGATCACTCAAATAATGCCCCAAAATATTTTTCATTTTTTCCGGCCGAGTAAAAATAACATTCGGACATAACCCCTGCTCATATTCCGTCAACGTCGCCCAAAATATATCCACTGTTTTCTTCCTCGGAAATTGATCAAAATTTTTATCCGTAAACGCACGGGTAATCTCCCGCGGCCGATCTCCGCGAAAATTAAATAGTATCAATGAATCGCCATCTTCCACCGCACCGGAAAATTTACCGTTTTCATCGACAATTTGCGTCGGTAATATAAACTCATCGCCCTGCCGAACCGTATCGATCGGATTTTTATAGTAATTTTCAATCGCCTCTTTCGCATTCCTTGCCCTTAAAGACTCCCCCGTTCCCGTCAAACAATCGTAAGCCTTTTGCACACGTTCCCAACGATTATCGCGGTCCATCGCCCAAAATCGCCCGATCACAGTGGCCACCTTTCCAACACCGAGCTCATCACACTTCCTTTCAATCGCCCGTAAGAATCCCAAGCCACTCTTCGGTGACGTATCACGCCCATCACTGAGAAAATGGACGTAAACGGAAGACATCTCATACTTCTTGCAAATCTCGAGCAACCCGTACAAATGCCGCAAAACAGAATGAACCCCGCCGTCGGAACATAGGCCCAAAAGGTGTAACTTTTTGTTATTTCTTTTCGCACGCCCAATGGCTTCGAGAATAACGGGATTATTTTCCGCAGTCCTCTCCTCAAAAGCCTTGTCGATGTGGACAATTTCTTGATCCACAATCCGCCCTGCACCGATGTTTTGATGGCCAACTTCACTGTTTCCCATCACACCATGGGGTAATCCAACATTTCGTCCACACGTTTCAAGCTCAGTATGTAAACATGTCGCCAACATCTTATCAAAAAATGGTGTCTGAGCATTGGCAATCGCATCCCATTGCACTAACTTTGGGTCCCTATTGATCCCCCAACCATCACAAATCACCAATACAGCTCTATTCATCAAAGGAAGCCTAGATGAAAAAAAACTTTTTTCAATACCTACTTCGGAAGGGAATTTGCCCAGAGGGCTCCGACTGCCCAGAGGGTTCCGCCCTCTGGACTCCCGCAAGGAGTCATGGACTCCTTGGCCTCGCAGAAGTTTTCTAAAACACGAACGATTTTTCTTGTAAGATAATTTTGAGAAAAAGATAATGGGCCCATGTTCGTCGATGAAGCAAAGGTGATTTTGAAAGCGGGTCATGGCGGGAACGGATGTCTCAGCTTTTTGCGGGAAAAGTATCGTCCCAATGGTGGTCCAAATGGTGGCGATGGCGGTAATGGTGGCGATGTGGTACTAGTCTGCGATCGTAACGTAACGGATCTGACGAATTACAAATTCGTACCCCACGCTTCCGCAAAAAATGGAGAGCCCGGCCGCGGCTCTAATTGCCATGGCGCGAATGGTGCAAGCTGTTTTCTAAAAGTCCCCGAAGGAACGGTAGTGATCGACGAAACGAAAACCGTTATAGCTGAGTTATTCGAAGACGGTGAAAAAATCGTGCTACTAAAAGGTGGAAATGGTGGCAAAGGTAACGTAAATTTTAAAAGTTCCGTCAATCAAGCACCGCGTAAAATAACACTTGGAACCCCCGGAGAAACGGGCGAATTTACTTTCATTCTAAAAACAATTGCGGACATCGGCCTCGTTGGATTTCCCAATGCGGGTAAGTCGTCCTTGATCAACATCTTGACCAATGCACAACAAAAGGAAGCACCCTACCCGTTTACGACACTCAATCCAAAGGTGGGTGTCATCCATTACCCGGAAACACACCAGACATTGACCATTGCGGATATTCCCGGATTAATCTCCGGAGCCCATGAAAATCGTGGCCTCGGTATTCGGTTTTTGAAACATATCGAACGCTGCAAAATGCTCCTGTTTCTGATCGATATCGCCGGTGTCGACGGACGTAATCCCATCGACGATTATCGGATACTCCTGGAAGAATTGGCACATTATGACCGCACACTCCTGGAAAAAAAACGTTCCATCGTCGCCAATAAAATCGATTTACACCCAGCCGAAAAACATTTGGCCGCCTTTAAAAAGGCTACCGGCGAAACGGTTCTAACCATTTCGTGTATTCAAAATATGGGTATCGAAGCCTTGAAAGAAAAATTGCGCGTGTTCTGCATCAAAAATTGAGAATTGGAATGAGAAGTTAGTATTTGTGATATCTACGAGATTCTGAGGCCTACGAGATCCCCCCCCCCGCCCC
>JAIRLD010000039.1 GCA_031259665.1 Puniceicoccales bacterium
CAGTGGCATCGCCACTGGATCAATCCGCAAGGGGGCCAAGGCCCGGCCTCGTCGCGTCGCGACGAGGCCGGGGCCTCTTATTTTTTGCCCGGCGCGAAGCGCCGGGCTGACTAACTAAAAACTGGCCGAGCCCACGCGCATCGCGCATGGACTCGGCCAACACTTTAGAGAACATTTTTTAAAACAGACAAATTACGCGCCAACCCTGTGCAAATTTTGCATAGGGTTGGCACAGTTCTAAAAATATACTTTGCCAAGAGTCCCCACGGCTACGCCGCGGGGACTCCTTGCGGGGTATGGGGCGGAGCCCCAGAACAGCCTCCTTGCTGGAGTTCAGAGGGCAGAGCCCTCTGGGCAACCGAAGCCCTCTGGCATTCAACGAAAATAATTTCCATATTTCTTGGTATTTCCATTGATGTCCATTAAAAATTTGTTTTTTTGAGTTGCGATAGAGCTTTTGGATATGCGATGGAAAATGAATTATTTTGGTTATGTTTTAGGTTGGAGTATATTTGGAAATGTACTTTCAGGAACAGTATTGCGAACGGAATCTCTGGAAACAATCCCCACAGCAAATAAAATACCATCGCTTGAAACTAAAAAAATTCCAAGAAAAAAGCAACAAAGAAGAACAAAAAAAAATGCTTTTCTTAAAGATTTCGAAACGGGAATCGAATATAGAGAATTGAAAGAAACATTCAATAAAGTCACCGTTGAGGTAAAATACCCAGATGGGCAGACGGATAAATATGAAAAAAGCATCAAAGATGCAATGACTGCTTTTCCCAATGAAGCCCTAAAAAAATGCCTCGAAGAAGAAGAATTTTACGATGAAAAAAAAGAATTCGTATTACAAGCTATTTCTGAAAGATCCATAAAAAAACTTAAAAAAGTTTTAACCAATCTAAATCTACAGGAATTTATTGCGCACTGTCCAAATCTGCTTGATGAAGTTCTGTGGTGTCTCAGTGAAATGGATGCCGATGAAAAACTTCGCAAAATAATAATGAATACCTTAAGAAGATTTGGTTATTTTATTAAATAAATCACGAAGATTTTTTACTTTTCAATAACACGAAGATATTCCCCTAACCGTTGAATTTTTGGGCAAGTTTTTACGCTACTCCAAAATGGATTAGATGGTTTATATTTCCTATAAATTCATTCGCCGGACGCGTTGCCATTGGATATTTTTATGGATTTCATAAATTTTTAGTGCGATAACGGTAGTAATTGCAAAACACCACAGGCCTATCCCATCGGGTTTTGTTAAAAATTCGACATACCATGGTATGTATTGCTCCGATAGGGATAATAAATTATCGATCCAAGATACGCCCACGCGTGCAAATGTAAATAATATATCTCCCACAAACCATTCTAAATGTAAAATACCGAGAAGTAAAAACAAAAAACCGCAGACAACAACGGGAAGCGCTATCTGTATGACGATTGGATTAAGGAGAATTCCCGTTAAACTAAACATATTGAAGTATTCGAAAGTAAGGGGCGCACTCGCTAGAGTTGCCGCCATCGAAACCGATAACAATTCCGCCACTTTCCAAGATATCATCCCTATTTTATTCCACTTTGTTCCCGGAAATACATTGCGACGCATCTTGCTAAAAAACAATAAAATCATTTGCCGTAGCGGCACCGATAGCAGGAGCAGCATCGCCACAACACCATAGGATAATTGAAACCCAATATCGAAAAGAAGTATGGGATCGTAGAGAAGCGTTAGAATGGCGGCGAGTAGGAGCGAAGATAAACCCGACGATTTTCGTGAACAAAATCCCGCACTCCAAAAACAAACTAACATGAGCCACGCGCGAACTGCCGATGGAGGGAATCCTATGGCGCCTACGTACAGTAATAAAATCCACATAATTGGCCAACGCCGCCAAGATTTTTTCAGAAAAAAACAGCGCAATAACAAATCGAGAGCGAAACCGATGACGCCGATATGCAACCCGCTAACCGCTAACAAATGCGCCGCGCTTGTATTATGAAAATTCGCTTTTTGTTTCTTGGAAAGTTCCTTTTTCTCACTGAGCAAAATGCCGTAGAAAATACCATCGGCAGGATGGTTGCCATATTTTTGAATATAACATTCAATTTGATCGTGTAATATCCGGCTAATTCCAGCGAAAAAATGACGAAAAACATTCTCCATTTTCACGATTTTCAAAACCTTACCACGATAGCCGTAAAGGTAAATATTTTTCTGGGTCAAGTAGGAAAAAAACGTTTCCGATGTCGCCGGTTTTAGGAGACGTATTCCCGAAGACAGCTTCAAAATTTGTGAAGGAATATAATCTTTGTCGCCATTCAAATAGAAATAAATTCGATGTCCTTCCAACATTTGATATTTTTTAGAATATACTTTTGTGATTTTTCCATAGCCGTATACCTTAGCACGCTCCATTTTATGATCGATTTTTTCAATTTCAACCTCGTAGGTTAGACACCAGATCTGTTCCCGATCAATGGAAACAGTTGTTTCAAAGCGCCAAAAAGCATAAATTGCTCCCAAACAAAAAAAAAAACAATACCATAAAAGTTGTTTTTGCCTAAAGAAAAAATAACCCAAACAAATACCAACGCATAAAGTACCTAGAGCGATCACGAACGCAAAGGAATTAACAAATTTCGCCAATAGTATGCCTGTCGCCAGTGGTAGGAATACAGCCATTAGTGGAATTTTGAAACGACTATCTACGGAAATAAACAAGGCCTTGTGTTGTAATATGGCATTAAAACGAAGTCAAGGAAAATCATTAAAAATTATTTTCTTTTTCTGGAAAAATCTTCTTTTTGCGGCCGAGCCCGGCGCAGAATGCGCCGGGCTCGGCCGCAAAGGCGAGGTCAAGGAGTCTGTGACTCCTTTGCGAGGTGTGGGGCGGAGCCCCACAGGCAGCCCCTTGCGGGAGCCCAGAGGGCGGAGCCCTCTGGGCAGGAAAGAACTACCGTTTCTTTTTTAAATTTTCACCGTATTGCACAATTCCATCGGCTAGCCCTTGAATGACTTTTTTCTGAAAATTGACATCTACCAATTTCTTAGCTTCCGCATCGTTGCTGATAAAACCAACTTCCACTAAAATTCCCGGACATGCAAGGGACTTAAGTACGGCAAATTCGGCCATTTTGATACCGCGATTGGTGAAATTAGTCGCTTTTTCGAATGTAGAAAGGATGGAATAAGCTGCAATTAAATTCCAAGGATCGAAAGCATTTCCACAAAAATTTTTACCTTGTTTAAGTATGTAAATCTCCGTACCTTGGGCCGACAAATTCGTTGCGGAATTTAAATGTATACTCACAAACAAATCCGCATTTTTAGCCTTCGCCGGACGGTCTTTCAAATCTATAAAAACGTCACTTTCCCGCGTTAACACCACTGCATATCCTTTTTTTATCAGCTCCGCTTTGAGCAATGTCGCAATCTGTAGCGCCAACGTTTTTTCAAAAAAATTTAATCGTCCATTGACTGCTCCGGGATCTTTTCCTCCATGCCCCGGGTCTAAAACAATGGTCCTCAATGCCGGTGTTCTTTCAGAAACCAAATTAATTGCTAGCAAAGGAACTAAAACTTTTAAATAATCATCATAGCTGACGTAAATGCTTTTAGAAGTAAATTTCAACTCATGGGACAAATAAATTTTCGGAGTCTGGTAAAGGATATAATCTTGACCGGCGGTTAGTTGTACCGTTGCGCCACCCTTTGTAATTTTCACACTCCCCTTACCATTGTCCGATATAACATTGCATTTCAACGATTTTATAATATCACTCAAAGCGAGATAACGATTGCCAGAAAATGTTATAAATGGATTCGTCGAAATACTTTTTTGGACTGGAACAGTTAGATCACTCCCTACCTTAAATGCCGTCAATTTATCTAAACTTAAAACATTTTCAGCCTTCGCAAGCGGTTTCAAAGCGTTTCTGGGAATATTTTCTCCAAAAACTTTAGAAAAAGGCAAAGCCAATTCTCCGAAAAAATAACAAACCAATAAACATTGGAAGAAAATATTTTCCGTTAAATTTATGCGTTGTTTTTTCCATTTTCTTAGCATCAAAGTACCGTATTTTTAAGATTATCTTCGGCATCTAGCGATTTAGATTGCTGCTTCTGTCGAAGGTTTTTCGCGGGAGAATAGGTCGCAACAATATTGCGCCCGACCAATTTTGCTTCCGCATCCAAAGTCGCATAGTCAGTGAGATCCGTTGTTAGTTTTTGTACGAGTTCGAAACCCAACTGTGTTTGATCTAATTCGCGTCCCCTGAAAAAAACGGAAATTTTCACCTTATCGCCATCGCTCAAAAATTCAATAATATGGCGTAGTTTAGTTTCATAGTCGTGTGCTTCCGTACAGAAACGAAATTTAACCTCTTTTACCTTCGTGGTAGCCGATTTGCTCATCTTTTGCTTCTTTGTCGCCTCGTACTGATATTTGCCAAAATCAAGGATACGACAAACGGGCGGTACGGCATGGGGACTAATTTCAATGAGATCGAGGCCGGCTCGACGGGCTTCCGCTCGAGCTTCCTCGATTGGAACAACGCCAATCATATTCCCATCGATACCAATGAGACGAACTTCCTGAGCCCGAATCCGGTCATTACAACGGACGAAATTACTCTTCTGTGTTTTCGCATGGTTACGGTTTGGTCGATTATTTGCCATTAACAGTATTATTAAATTGAGCCTCCCACTATGAGAAACAAAATATGCTTTTCAATCTTTTTCAAGATACATCCTCATCCCAAAACGTTAGCCAATGGAGATAGGCCTTCATTGTAAGAAATTCCAATAAATATTTTATTCACGACTTGACAAATGTCGCGCGTTGAAAATGTTGTAGAATGTTAGGGGCTGTAGCTTAGTTGGAAGAGCGCGTCGTTCGCAACGACGAGGTCGTCGGTTCGAACCCGATCAGCTCCACCCCCGTTTTCTCCAGGACCATTTCCCCTCTTACCTATAACATAAACGCCCTTCATCGTTGACTCATGGCAGACTTATTATTTAATTATCTCGAGTGTTATGAATCCCTATTACTTGACTACGATTCTTTTCAGTGATTTATGCCTAAAAGAACTGTTCAATGGGAAAATCTACGGCCAGGAAAATATACCATGCTCAGGACCTTTCATCGTCGCTCCTAACCATCTCAGTCACCTCGATCCACCACTCGTCGGTGCCGCATTTCGAAAACGTGAACTCATGTTCCTTGCCCGAAAAACACTCTTTAAACCCGGCTTTTGGAATTGGTTACTCTCCCATATCAATGTTATTCCCGTCGATAAAGAAAATGCTGCAGATATCAGCGCAATCAAAAAGACACTCACGTTCCTTAAAAACGGATTCGGTGTAGCCATCTTTCCCGAAGGTACGCGATCGCTGGATGGTAATTTTGGACCGGCTCAACCGGGTATCGGATTCCTCGCATGCAAAAGTCAGGTTCCCGTAATCCCCGTCCGCGTCTTCGGCACATACGAAATTTTAAAAAAATATTCCATCTGCCCCAATATCCGCCATATCTCCAATATCGTCATCGATAAACCCCTACTGCCCGAACAATACGACCGCTTCCAGCTCAGCAAAGAACGCTACTTTCTCACGGCCAATTATATTCTCGACCAAATTAAACGCATTCAAGAACCCCAACGCCAATAATCACTGCCTAAGGGCTGCGCGCCCTTAGAATCCCCGCCAGGAGGCATCGCCTCCTGGACCTGGATCAATCCGCAGAATTAAAAAAAAGAAAAAACAATACTTTAAAAAAAAGAAATCAAGTTGGGCGCAACTCCTGTGCAATTTTGCACAGGAGTTGCGCCCAATTAAAAAAAACTTGACCTTGCGGCTGAGCCCGGCGCGGAACGCGCCGGGCTCGGCCGCCGAAGGAGGTCAAGGAGTCACTGACTCCTTGCGGGGGGGCCAGGGGGGCGGAGCCCCCTGAACAGCCGGAGCCCTGGAACTTCTCAAGCTTATTAGCTTGCTTTTTGTTTATATTCACCAGTTTAGGTACTGCATTCGATTGCTATGGAAACGAATAGTTACATTGAATTTTGCACTCGATTTTACGAAGGGCTATATCGTTATCGTCGCAATGATTTATCAGTTATCCAGATCCTGAGTAATCTTTACGCAATGCAAGGCGATCGAAAGAATAGCTTCAAAATGGATCGTCGCCATGTACGATTAGAACCTCTTAATCCGATCGCCCACTATAATTTGGCCTGTGATTTGTCTCTACAGGGGAAAGAAAACGAGGCTGTCGAATCTTTGGAAGCGGCGGTGACCTTGGGTTACAGCGATTTACAATGGATCTATGATGATGTCGATTTAGATCCCATTCGAGAAAACAAAAAATTTAAGGCACTCTTAGCAAATCGTTTTCTAAAAACTTCACCAAAATGAAACATGGCCAGATCCTTTTTTAGGTCGCAAGGAACCTCCACACCGGTAAGCGACATCGAGCGAAAAACATTTCGTTTGGATTGTTTTCGCTTCATTTTTCAAGGTTTTATCGACGCTGAATTCAAAAACTACATTCTTCTAATAGCAATCCGGATCTTTAATCTATCCAATACAGCCAAAGGACTATTTTCGGCAGCGATCCATTTCGGTCAGGTTATGGCCCCATGTGCACTTAAGTTTTTCACGGAAATTTATCCATTAAAAAACAATCTAGCCATCGTTGTTCTATTGTTTCTGGTATCGGTGAATATTGGTATCGCCACATGGACGGATCAGGGAATAATCTTTTTAGTTTGCGTTACTCTAGCACAGATACTATATAAACTGACTCTCCCATTCGTCACGGATATCTATAATCGTAATTATCCAAAAGTTCGCCGCGGACAAATTATTGGTCTATTATTCACCATATCATCCCTATCGGGCGTTGGATTGTCCTATTTTATTGGGAAAATGCTCGACCATTCCATGGATAACTATCGCCTCGCTTTATTTTTAGCAGCTCTATCGGCCTTGATCTGCGGTTATATTTTCCTGAAAATGCCCAACGGACATGTCGTACCCCAGACATCTGCTCCATTGTTTCACTCAAAATTATCTATTTTATTCGACGATAAACTTTTTTTACTTATTCTCTTCCTGTGGTCACTAATGAGTATCGGATTTCACATGATCTCTCCGCTGCGAACGGAATACATTGCGAATGCGCAGTATGGCACTAATTTATCCAACAACGATATTACGACACTCATGGTGACCATTCCGGCCCTAACTCGTATTTTTAGTTGTTTTTTTTGGGGGAAAGTTTTTGACACACAAAATTTTGCGGTGATGAAAATTCTTATCAACTGCTGTTATTTAATAAGTATCCCCATGTTCTTCTTTACGGAAAGTTTTTCCCTCCTAGCCCTTTCCTCCATAATTTTGGGACTCGGTTACACGGGACATTTGACGGCCTGGCAACTGTGGGTGATGAAAATTGCACCCTCTACGGAAAAATTGGGAGCCTATGTCAGCATTAATATGATCGTCATGGGATTGCGCGATACCCTATCGGCCGGATTGGGCTATTATCTATTGGAAAAATCCATCTCGTTACATACAGTCTGTATCATTGCAACGATTTTAGTTGCTATTTCAACCTTTGGATTCGTTTTTCTCATTAAAAATCCGCGATTGCGTTGAAAGCTGCCCAGAGGGCTCTGCCGCAAGGTCAAGTTTTCAAAAAAGTGTTTTTAAAATTGTTGGCCAAGGCTATGCGCGATGCGCATAGCCTTGGCCACTTTTTTTTCTAGTTGGACCCTAGCGGTTTTCTCCAGTGGCAATGCCACTGGAGAAAACCGCAAATCCAGGTCCAGGGAATGGGTCCCCTGGCAGAGATTCTAAGGGCGCGCAGCCCTTAGGTTAATCTTTTGGAATATATTTTTCAATAATTTTGACGACTTGATCCAAATTATTTTCTGAAGTATCGATCAGAATGGCACCGGCACCACAGTGGCAACGATCCATGGAATCGCGCTGTTCAACGGCATCTTTTTCACCATCATTTGCCCTACGATTTACACGGATATGGGGATCTGCCGTTAAAAAAATTTTTATATCTGCCTGTGGCATTACGGCGGTGCCGATATCGCGTCCTTCCATCACGACACCGGCAAAATTCATTTTCTTGGCCAATTCGATAAGACATTGTTGATATACTTTCAGCGTACCTCGCAATTCGGGGATTTGTGCGAAAGAAGCTACCCTATGATTTAACATTTCCGAGTGCAATTCGACATATGAAGGAATCTCGCCATTAACGGCTAAATGTTCCGAAATTCCATCGATTTGAGTCGTCAAAGTGAGGTGTTCCAATTCCTCCGAAATGCGCTTATCCGTAGCCTCTGGAATATTTTTTTGTAAGAAATAAAATGCCAATGTGCGGTAATGATCCCCCGTATTGACATTGAGCAGGCGATATTTGTGAGCCAAAGCGCGTGCCGTTGATGATTTACCGGATGCTGCCGAACCATCGATCGCTATGGATAAAAAAGACTTTGGAGATACGACGCATACAGATAAAAACCGTTCTTTCAGGAGCCAAAAATTGGAAAGAATTCTCTTTCGGGCAACCACTAAATAATCATTTTTCTGGTTTAGACGCGACTGTTCTTGGCGAAAAATTTCTCGAAAAATGCGCTTGATGCGATTACGTTCGTGGGCTTTTCCCACTTTTTTCCCCACAATTACAGCAAATCGTGGGGCTAAACCAACGTTATTTTCCTTTATTTTTACAAAGAAACTACCCGCATTTCGAAATATTCCTTCCGTTCGAAATTGTTCAAAATCAGCCTGCCGTTTAATGCGCTGATATTTTCTAAAGCGCATGATTAGAAACGGGGAACGTTAGCGGATAACTTTTTACGACCCTTACGGCGTCGGTTGGACAATACTTTTCTTCCTCCGGAAGTTTTCATACGTGCACGGAATCCAAATTTTCTCGCTCTTCTAATTTTCGACGGATTATAGCTCGGCTTCATATGGGTTCTAGGAAACGCTAATCGAAAAATTTGTCAAGCCCAGAACTAGAAACAAGCTTGTTTCAACTCCTTTGCCGTTTTAGCCCCATACCGGCGCAATTCGGAGATAATTTTCTGCTTTTTATCCCCATCATATACATCATTCGTACTATCTAATGGTGTTTGGTAAAGTCTATCCAATGCATTGACATATGCTGGTAAAAGATCCTCTCGGTGTTTTTTGATAGCCTCGAGTAATGCTTTTACTGCAATCAAATTTCCTCTTATTACGGCGGTATGTAAAGGTATCTGACCCCAATTATCCCTTGCCGCTAAATCGGCACCATAGAAGATCAAATTTTGCATCACTTCATCACTATTATTGCTGATGGCTTCGTGCAATGGCGTTCGACCCATATCATTTTTTCGATTTAAACATTTTACTAAATATTCTCGGCCGATGCTATTTTCAACCACATGAATAAGTCGCCATAGAATATCCCAACGGTTGAACTTCGCCGCATAATGCCATAGGGTCCAATGGTGATTGTTTTCCGTACATGGATTCGCACCAAGGTCAATGAGATTCATCATTTTGAAAAAGTTGGGCATTTGCCCAAACTTATCATAGGAATCATATTCGAATTTTTGCATTTTTTGTAGTCCATCTTCAAGCTCCCGTGTCGCTTGTATATCATAGGTAAATTCTCTCTGTACCGCTTGTGGTTGCTTTAAGCTCCCAAATAATGCGAAACCCATAAAATTTCCCCCCAAAAAACTCCACAATGTGATATTTTTTATTATTATATTATTGTTTTTTTTCATAATCATACCTTTCATAATTTAACATTTAATTTTGTTAGATGGAGTGTATGTTAGAATTATTAAATTAATTGTCAAATAATTTCCGTAAAGTTTTTCGATATTTTAGAAAAATGTCTTCCCTTGTGGCCGAGTCCTGCGCATTCTGCGCAGGACTCGGCCGCCAAAGGAGGCCAAGGAGTCTGCGATTCCTTGCGGGAGTCCAGAGGGCGGAGCCCTCTGGGGAGAGTCTAACTTTGATTATCTCAAGAATTTGTGCATTGGGGGGCTGAGAGTGCGCTATGGCATTGAGTATGTTGAGTCGCAGAGGGGGGGGGCAGAATCGGA
>JAIRLD010000049.1 GCA_031259665.1 Puniceicoccales bacterium
CTGGATCAAACCGCAGGATCAAAGATCAGCCCTCGTCGCGAAGCGACGAGGGCTGACTTTTTATGTGCATTTTTTGTGCGCAACATCGGCGCAATTTGCGCCAATGTTGCGCACAAAAAGAGAAAAAGAAAAAAGAAAACGGCCCAGTCCATGCGCATCGCGCATGGACTGGGCCAGCAATTTTAAATTCCAAAATTTAAAAAACACTTTTGAAAAAAGAAAAAAGATCAAGTTGCGTGTAACTAAAAGAAAAGACTCGGCCGCAAAAAGAGGTCAAGGAGTCCATGACTCCTTGCGGGGAGTGGGGTGGAGCCACACAACAGCCTCCTTACGGGAGTCTAGAGGGCAGAGCCCTCTGGGCTAGCTAACCTAAGGGCTGCTCGCCATTAGAATCCCCGCCAGAGGATCCATCCCCTGGACCTGGTTATGGCCCTTTGAATTTCACCTTCCGTTTGGCAATATTTTGCACACTTTGTTTGATGGCGATATCGTCATTTTCTGCAATTTCTACGCCGATAATATGTTCGAAAATATCGTCCAATGTCAACACGCCGACAATTTTATTGTCTTTTTTAACAAAGGCGAGTTGCGTTAAATTTTTGAGTAAAGCGTCCAGAGCATCGTCCACAAACATGTCATGGGGAAGCGCTTTGGGAGTCTCCATGAGCCGTCCCAGTTGTGTATGGGCACCGTTAGTTGCAAAGGCATGTAAAATTTTCCGGCGATGGACGATGCCTACGAGATTTTCCGGATTATTGGCGTATACCGGGATACGGCCTGTCGGAAGATTTTCATTGTTCGCAATAAAAACATCGCGGACGGTCATATTTTTGCTATAAGCGCTCAGGTGGTCGAGGGGAGTCATGATTTGTGAAATTACAGTATAATCCATTTTTAACGTATTTTCAATCATCTTGCGTTCCTGATTAGTGAGTGTTCCATCGCGTACGTTGCGTTTGGCAAGAAGCATGATATCTCGATCGGAGTAGATCGATCCCGTACGCCGCTCTTTACCAATGAGAAAATTTAGAATCAAACGACAGGTTTTCGAAAAAGGATACATCATCGGAACGATAATTCTTAACAAAAATGCCGCTAGAATATATAGCTTTTTGCGATGAATTAATCCGAGATTTTTAGGTAAAATCTCCGCAAATAGGAGAATACTAACCGTCATTGCTACCGAGAAATAAACAAGTTTGTCTTCACCGTAAATTTTGACCGCTAATCCACCGGCAACGATAGCACCAAAGGTATTGGCCAAAGTATTGAGCATGATGATCGCAGCGGAAGTCTCATCGATATTTTTTTTGCATTTTTCGATATAGTTAGCGGCACGTTTATGTTTCGTACGGAGATCCTCGAGTTCGATATCACTGGCACTGAGCAGGACGGCTTCCAGCAAGGAAGCAGTTGCGGAAACAGCGATTGTGAGAATAATTATGAAAACAAATAACTGGAACATGCAACAGCTTTGATATAATAGGGACCCTTGCCGAAGATCAATAGCAATGTTATAAAAAAAATATTTACAAGAGACTTGTATTGATTTAAGATTTTGTTATTGTCCAATACGATATGGATAAATTTATTCAGAAGAAGTTGTTAGGCCGTATGAATTGCGGTTTGCTAATAGTTGCGGGATCCGTAGGTAATATGGCCTATGGAAGTCAAGATGCTGCTGCTCCTCCGAGACAATTGACGCTACGGCAAATAATGAGGCAAACTCTTCGGGCAATAGCTGGGGAAAGAATACCCGATGATCCTCACGGAGATACGTGGTATTTGCAAGCCGTTCGGATGGGGAATCTGGAAGAGGTCCGGATTTATCTGACCAATTTTCATTTGAATTTTGATGTGGTGGATAATGATGGAAATACGGATCTGATGCTCGCGATAAGAGGTGGCGAACAGGATGAATGGGGACCGAATTATCGGGCGATTTTTAACTTCCTCGTGCGGCGTAAAAACCGAAATTGGGACTTACGAAATGTAAGAGGAGAAACGGCCTTATTGTTAGCGATAAAATTGGGACGAATAGAGGCTGTTGATGCGTTACTCCAAATTGATATGGTTGATCCGAATATTTCCGATGTAGATAATGCAACGCCTTTGCTCGCAGCAATTGCCAACACGTTTATACCTCTAGAATTAAATGTAAATATGGCTTTACGACTGATTAATCATCCTCGAGTTAACGTTAATCAGTGGGGAACGGATAATAAATTACCTTTGCAAATTGCATTTGAAGCGGATTTATTGCCACAACTTTCCGATGCCATCTGTCGAAAAAGTTTAATAGATTACGATAAGGCCGTTAGAAGGTGTGCACAGATCTTAATGAGCCAATTGAATCCTGGTACACAGGGTCAAGCTTTATATACAGTCCACAATTGGCTGAATGATCCAATGGTTAGCGTCAATGACTATTTCCACTGTCCCATCAATCAATTGAGCGATGGGATTCATCGAGAAATTTATTTTCTTCTGAACGGATTGGGAATTGATCTCAGTAATTTTCCCGAAGGTCTTGTCGATCGATTACGCACAATCGATAACAATGTACGATTGTATGACGAATACCGGGCGCAACAGAGTCCGGAGAATCTCAATCGACTTTTTTCACAATTGCAATCCCCAGATCAAATTATAATAAATACCAATCAATGTTGGGCTAATCGATTTTTTCCATTGAACAATCCTCCAATGCGAGGGACGGTGGGTGAAACCATCTGTAAAATTCTAAATATAAGATAAGATTGATATTCGAGATGGGTTCCATTCCTATCCCGAGTATTTTGTATGGAGAAAATTCGATGGAGAAAAATGTAACACCGTTACTAACCGTTAGATCAAAGGAGAATCAATAGCGATGTCATGAGAAAATATTTATAAAAAACTTGCATTAGTTTAAAATCTTATTACTGTTAAGCGAAGTATGATGAAATATATTCAAAAAAAGTTGTTAGGTCGTGTAAGTTACGATCTATTAGTCATTGCGGGATTTGTAGGTAATATGGCCTATGGAAGTCAGGATGCTGCTGTTCCTTCGAGACAATTGATGCTACGACAAGTAGCGGGGCAAGCTTCTCTGGCAATGGCTGGGGAAAGAATACCCAATGATCCTCACGGAGATACGTGGTATTTGCAAGCCGTTCGAATGGGGAATCTGAAAGGGGTTCGGATTTATCTAACCAGTCCGCATTTGAATTTTAATGCGGTGGATAATGATGGAAATACGGATCTGATGCTCGCGATAAGAGGTGGCGAACAGGATGAATGGGGACCGAATTATCGGGCGATTTTTAATCTTCTCATTCAGCATAGAAATCGAAATTGGAACTTACAAAACACAAGAAGACAAACGGCCTTATTGTTAACGGTAGGGTGGGGACGGCTAGAGGCCTTAGATGCATTACTACAAATTGATGAGATTGATCCGGATATCCCCAATATAGATAACGCAACGCCTTTAATTGCAGCCATTAACAATTATCTTGTGTCTCCAGAAGTAAGGGAAGCTATGATTGGGAAATTACTGAACAACCCTCGAGTTGATGTTAATCGACCGACCCTCAATGATGTAACGCCTTTATTTGCAGCGATTGGCAATGTTAACGTGTCTCCGTATTCAAGGGTTAGCATGGCTTTACAACTGATTAACCATCCTCGAGTTAACGTTAATCTACGGGGAACAGGAGGTATATTGCCTATACAATTTGCATATGTATCGGGTTTTGCGCCACAGCTTTCCAATGCCATCTGTCGGCGAAGTTTGGTGGATTATGATATGGCCGTTAAAAATGAAGCAAAAACTCTAATGGGACTATTGGTTCACGGTATGAACGACCAAGCTTTATTTATGATACAGCATTTGCTAGTCGATCCAAGGGTTAATGTCAATGACTATTACCATTGTCCCATTAATCAATTGGTCGATGCAAGTCGTCGAAAGATTCATTTTATTCTGAATGAATCGGGAATTGATATCAGCGATTTGCCTAGAACTTCCGTAGATCAATTGCGCAAAATCGATGCCAATATACAATTGTATAACGCTTTTCTAACGCGACAGGATCCGGCGAGTTTTTGGCAACTTTGCTCGGAATTGCAATAGAATTTTGATAAAAAATAAATAGGAATAAAGTTTATATTCGGGACAAATTTCACTCCTGTTCCGAATATTTTGTATGGAAAAAATTCGATGGAGAAAACTTCCCGGAGAAAATGTAACACCGTTGTTAACCGCTGGATCAAAGGGAATCAACAGCAATATTACAAAAAAATTTATGCTTGCATTTAATTAGAAGTCCTTCAATGTGGCACTCGATATGAAAAAATACACTCAAAAAAAGTTGTTAGGCCGTGCGGGTTGCGGTCTACTAATATTATTACGGGATCCATGGGGAATATTGCCTATGGAAGTCAAGATGCCATTCCTCCGACACAATTGACGCCAAGACAAATAGAGGGGCAAATTTTGCAGGCGCAATAGCTGGAGAAAAGATACCCAGTGATCCTAACGGCGATACATGGTATTTGCAAGCCGTTCGGATGGGGGATCTGGAAAATGTCCGGCGTTATCTAAGCAATCTGCATTTAGATTTGGATTTTGATGTGGTAGATAATGATCTGAATACGGATTTGATGCTCGCGATAATAAGAGGAGGAGCGACTAAATGGGGGAGAATTATCGGGAGATTTTTAACCTCATCATACGGCGTAGAAACCGAGATTGGGATTTGCGAAACGTAAATGGAGAAACGGCCTTATTATTATCGGTAAGATTGGGACGAATGGAGGCCGTTAGGGTATTAGCGTATATTGTTGATCCGAATATTCCCGATGTGAATTAGATAACACCTTTAATTGCGGTGGTCGATGATGTACATGTACCTCCAAATTTAAGGGTGGCCATGGCTTTGCGATTGATCGGGAATCTTTTGATTGACGTTAATCAGCGGGGATCGCGTGACGAATTGCCTTTGCAAGCTGTATGGAGAACAGCTTTATTTCCACAACTTTTCGATCCTATTTGCCGACGAGCTTTAGCGGATTACGATGTTGCAGTCAAAATGCTTATGGGAGGAATACTTCGATTGCTCGTTTTGTCTTTGTCCGGTCGTAATGGGGGGCTTTTGCTAGACCAAATAGAAAGTATAGTAAGTGAAATATTTAGCTTAGGTTTTCATAATCTTGAAGTTTTCACTCCGGAAGCGAGGGGACGCATCGATAGGGTACTACTTGATTATTCTCGTGGAACCGTTATATGCCAAAATATTCCTCAAAATACGTATGAAATATTTTGGGATTTAGCGGTATTGTGGAAAGATCCCAGAGTCAATGTTAATGATTATGTAACATGTTTGCTGGCTCAATTGAACGATGCGATTGATCGAAAAATTAGTTTCCTTATCAGAAGGATGCAATTAGATCCCAGTAATTTTTCCGGTGATTTGATAATGCAATTGTGCTCTTTGATAGTTCGATTAATTACAATCAATGCCAATAGACAGTTGATTTATAATTATTACACGAATGGCGAAATGAGATGGCTTGAATAAAAGGGAAAAGGGCTTAGGAGGATTAAATGAAAATCATTCCCCCAAGCTTGATTGGATTGTTTGTTGAAGGGGATGACCTTTGCAAGG
>JAIRLD010000082.1 GCA_031259665.1 Puniceicoccales bacterium
CAAACCGCAAAAATGGTAGGGATTCTAAGGGCGCACAGCCCTTAGGCAGCCGCATAGCCCTTAGAACGCGCAGCCCTTAGAGTGCATAACATTTATCCACGGCGATAGTGTCTAAAAACTCCTGGTCGTGGGCGATGAGAATCATAGCGCCGGGGTATTTTTTGAGAATTTGCGTCACATGTTCCTGGGTTTCCCGATCGAGGTTATTGGTTATTTCATCTAGGATCAGAAGTTTTGGTGTATGGGCAGCGATAAGGGCAAGGGAAAGTCTAGCTTTTTCACCACCGGACATATTTTGGACCTTATTATTGACTTCTTCATTTTTTCTGAAGAGGAAATTATTGAGCAATTTCCGATCGGGAATGATTTGGAGGGCCGTTCTTGGGGGATCGAGGGTCCTGTAGAATTGATCCAAGTAGCCGATTTGTTCTGGCGGAATGACATCCCAATCGCCGGTTTTAGCGGTATCGGGATGATTAAGAATGGCTTTGACGAGGGTTGTTTTGCCGCTACCGTTTTTGCCGGTAATGGCGACTCTTTCACCGGACATAACCGACAGATTGATATTTTTTAGAATGGTTTTATTGCCGTAGGCAACGTCTGCTTTGCGGATCAAAACGAGCATTTTACGGCCAATATCCTGGGCGGAGATGGAAAATTTGGGAATGATAATTTCAGGTAATTTTAAATCTTCCAGTTGTTCCAGCAGTTGCTGTTTTTTAGCGTCGATGGATTTGAGTTTACTGCCCTGGGATTTTTCCGCCTGGTTCGCCTCCAAATGGCCGACGGCTTTGAGCCAGCGCCGATTGGCCACCTTTTTCTTGCCGCTCGCCTTACTTTTAGCGATGCGTTCCTGTTCCTTCATGAGTTTTTCGTGCATCGATTTTTTCTGGGCATTGAGAATTTCCACTTGGCGAACAATGGCTTCTCTTTTATTTTGTATCTCGGCCATATAGTCGTCATATTTACCGAAAAAAACATGAATTTTCCCGCCATCGATGTGCCAAATTTTATCCACAATTTTTCTCAAAATTTCCCGATCATGGGTAGCGATCATGAGCGTTCCGACGAAATCCTCCAACATGCGCAATAAGCTTTTTCGATTGGCCGCATCCAAATGATTGGTTGGTTCATCGAGAAGGAGGGCATCGGGATGTGTAGACAACGCCTGGGATAAAGCCAGGTTAAATCGTTCGCCACCGCTAAGCCTATCGAAATTCTCAATGATTTGGGGGATATAACAGACGTCCCTGTTCGTCTTCGCGATTATCTTTAGCAACGTCGACTTCCCGCTACCATTTTTACCGATGATGGCAATTCGTTCGCCCGTAGCGACCGTTGTGGAAAATTTTTCAAAACAAACTTTGTGGGGAAAGGCAACGGAGAATGTTTCGATTTTGAGCATAATCTATCCGTAAAAAAAGGACCATAGTTTTACTCCAATTAGGAAAAGAAACACTTACGTTAACCACAAATATGGATCAAATGAAAAGGGAGAAATAGTCAACGGTGAAAACGAACTTTTTATTTCCATTAAATTCGCTTGTCCCCGTTTGGTGTATCGCTATTCCCTAAGTTTATGCCGGGAAAAATTATATCCTTTGAGGGAATTGAGGGGACAGGGAAGTCGACACAGATTCAATATTTGCAAGCATTTCTTTCATCAAAAAATGTCGATTCGCTGACGATTCGTGAACCGGGTAATACCTACATCGGCGAACAAATTCGCCATCTTTTACAACACGATCCGAATGCCCACAATATGTGTGCTGAGACAGAACTTTTACTCTTTGAAGCAAGTCGTGCCCAACTTGTTCGGGAACTCATTTTACCGACAATTTACAATAACACCTGGGTGATTTGCGACCGGTTTTTCGATTCTTCCACGGCTTACCAGGGAGCTGCACGGCAACTTTCCGAAACAATTGTTCAGCAACTCAATCGCTTTACCGCTGGAATATGCGTTCCAGATTTAACCATTTTACTCGACATTGATGTCGATCTTGCTCTGCAACGTCTCCAGGGAAGGAAAAAAGATCGCATCGAAGGGGAATCGACGGAATTTTTTAGGCGCGTTCGTGAGAAATATTTACAATTAGCCGAAGAAGAGCCGACGCGATTTCTCATAATCGATGCCACTCTCCCCCTGGAAACGATCGCTGAAAAAATTTGCACCCGCGTTCAAAAGTGCTTTGCTCTTTAAACGGCCATGGACCTCCCTTCTTATACTCAGCAAACGATTAACGCAGTTGCCGAAAATCGCTTACCCCACGCCATCATCGTCGAAACCGAAAATACAGCCGATGCCTCGCTTTACGTGACGAGTTGCGCTAAAGCCATTTTAAAAACGGATCGCATAAAAAATCATCCTGACTTTTTTACACTCTCGCCAACGGGAAAGATAAATGTCATAAAAATTGAAGCCATTCGGGAACTTATCGACCGCGTTCAAAAAACGCCCAATGCGGGAGACCAAAAAGTTTTCGTCATTTCAGAAGCACACCAACTCAATAAAAATGCCGCCAATGCCCTACTCAAAACTCTCGAAGAACCTCCCGCTGATACAAGTTTATTTTTGACGACCCATTCGAAAAATGTTCTCTTACCAACAATCATTAGCCGCTGCGTATTACACCATTTGCCCAAAAATCCCATCGAAATACTACCCCAGACACTTACGGAATGGCTTGATCGATTGGAAATTTTTTTGCAAAAACTCTCCGACCAGAATACCATCAATGTGCTGGAAATCTTCGCCCTACTTGAAATACTGTCCCAAAATATTGAAAAATTGACCGCCGATAATGACGAAGTTAAAAATGCCTCCATGAAAGATATCCAGCGCGTTCTCCTAGAAGCGATAAAAGAAAAAATTTGGAATATTTTTCACTCAAAAATTCCACCCCATGCTATGCAACACATGATAAAAATCATCTCTCAATCGTCATTCCTATTGGCTGTCAACGGCAGCTTTTTACATGTCATCGAAAGTATTCTTTTACAAATGTATACCGCTAGGTCCTAAGGGCTACGCGCCCTTAGAATCCCCGCCAGGAGGCACCGCCTCCTGGACCTGGATCAATCCGCTAAGATCCAAAGGACTTTTCGCGCAAATCCTGTGCAAGGTTGCACAGGGTTTGCGCAACTAAAAGAAAAAAATTAAAGAGTTTATTCTTAACTCTTGCGGCCGAGCCCGGCGCGGAACGCGCCGGGCGCGGCCGCCGAAGGAGGTCAAGGAGTCTCTGACTCCGTGTGGGGTTTGG
>JAIRLD010000030.1 GCA_031259665.1 Puniceicoccales bacterium
AAACTTTCCGATGGCCGTTTCTATGGAAGAACGTTTTCGGAGCAACTTTTTTTCTATCGGAGTATTAGGGGGACATGTTTTTTTATGGCGAGCAACGAGACGTAATCCTTGCTTTGGGAGCTGTTTTTTTAAGGGTTTTGAGTAATAACCCCTATCCCCGATAACGATTCCCTGGCATTTTTTCAGTACATTTTTAGCGCCAGCAACATCATGCAAATTCCCGGAACTTATTTCAATTTGAGTAATTTTTTGTTACATATGTATATGAACGTGAGAGTGATTCTAAAGGTGGTCATTAGTAGAATAGTTATAAGGAGTGGTTGTTATGCTTCTGAAGATAAGGTGTGTAATATCTTAGAACCATTAGTTTTCGAACAGCGACTTTCGCCGAGTCTTTTATCGGGATTAGAAGCGCCACATTTAGGAAATATGGTATTATCTGTATTAGATGCGGTCTCTAATCCACAATTTATGGCTAAAATCAATCGGAATGAAGACATGCGAAGGGAAGTTTCGGAGAAATTAGCATTGGAAACCAGAAATCAGCATATTGCGGAAGTAAAAAGGACAAAAAGACCAAATGGAGAAAGTTTAGTGAATGATGCGACGCCGGATGAACTACAGGCACCGCTTGAGTGTATAGAAGTGTTATACAACGATTCTAGTACTTCTTTGGAAATAAAAGGAAGCGCTCAGGGATTATGTTGATTCTATAGCTAATTTGGTACCTACTGAAAAAAGATACCGGGGGATTGAAAATCCTGATGGTGTGGATGATGCAACCGTAATCGTATTTGCGAATATACTATATGGAAAAATGCTCGGGAAAGTGGTCACAGAAGAGGATATCTATAATATGCGAAACAGTAATTAATAAATGTGTTGTTTTAAGAAATGTTTCGTCACTTATTAATAAAAAAGGTAGGTTTTGAGTATTTGATTAAAGGGAGAAGGTTGTTTGATTTAGAGTTAAGGAAGAGTATGTATAGGTTATTTCTTGCGTTGTTTCTATTATGTAGCGATGCGAATGCTGACATAGGTAAGTGAAGAGAGTGGAAAAAGCTGAGAGTAAAAAATGATATCAAAGATGTGAATGCTGTACTTTCGTCACTTGCTAGCGGTAACATATGGACAATGAAACGTTCGAGAGCCAACCCTAGTAAAGCTGCGGAATTGACAATAAAAAGGCATTTTGAAAACGGGACACATGATCCGTGAAGCGATACAAAATTATACGGTGGAGCAGCAAGAAGAGCTCATTCAACAAGTAGCTTCCCAGATCATTGAATTAGGTGGTGTTGAAAAACTTGCAGATAATACAAGGATGAGAAAAGAAACTAAAAATGAGCATATGACCCATAGAGATGAGTATTCCAATTACTTTGGAAATTTTGAAAACTGCGATAGCTGCAGCGAATACGATTTTACCATCTGGGCTAGTGCCTCTTCCTTTTCCTCCCAACTTGACAGAAACAGGGAGTCCTCCAAAACACTTGAGAATTTATATGAATCCCCATAGTGTCGCTGTCGCGATGCCTGTTGGAAAAACATTGGTGAGTACACTATTTTTAAGTAAATAATGCAAAGATTATCTTGCATTGGAATAAAATTGCAAATAAAAATTTATCGAAATACGAACTTGACAGTGAAGAAAAGTACGGCTAGGCTAGGAATGTAAGGGAGGGGCGAGCATCGCGTTGACATATCGACATTATTTCCAATTTGTATTTTTTTGTAATTGTGATTTAGCTTTTCTTTGAGGCGCGCAGGTCGGCATCCCTTTGGAGGAATTGCTTGATAATTTCCATAGTTTTCGCAGTTTCTTTTGCGCTATCTTCGATCGAAGTTGCCACCTGAACATTGCCAAATATGTAAAATTTAATTTTAGGTTCCGTACCGCTACTGCGGAGGGCATAACGGTAGCTGTTGTCGAGATCGACCATAAAGAAATTCTGTTTCGGAATGCGTTTACCATCGGGATCAAAGATTTCATCCCTACTAAAATCTGTAATGTGAGTGACGGAAAAATGACCGAGCGTTGAGAGGGGATCTTCTTGGTAGGACTCGAGAATATTTTTAATTTTTTCTGCTCCCGACGCCCCTTCGTAGTAAATATTGAGCTGTGTTTCGCCGTAATAGCCGTATTTTTGATAAATGTCATTGCGGAAATCGATCAATGTTTTACCAGATTTTTTCAGCGTAGCGAGCATTTCACAAATCATCGCCGCCGCCCCATTGGCGTCCTTATCGCGTGTATTGTCGCTTGCAAGGTAGCCGTAACTCTCTTCGCCACCTATCGCAAAAAATGTGCTGTGTTTCAACAGTAGATCGCGGCGCTTTTCAATGGGTGTATGAACGTAGTCGACAGAAGGGAGGTTAAGTTCTGCAAGGCGATTTTGGAGTAGCGTTTCGTAATCGTTCAATTTTTCGCCAATCCATTTGAACCCCGTCAATGTGTTGATAACCTTCACGCCATGGGATTCAGCAATTCTATCCTGAAGGGGAGAGGTTACAAAAGTTTTGATAAATGCAACGCGCGGAGAACCTTCGGAGGGAATCCAACCCCGGGCTTTCATCTGAGATAGGCGAAATTCTAGGAGTAGCGCACCGGTTAAATTTCCTGTAAATTGCTCAAAATTCCCCTCACCATTGCGTACGCCAATGGCGATGCGATCCGCATCGGGATCGGTGGCGATAATAAGTTCCGCATCAACGTTTTTCGCCTTCTTGATAGCGAAATCGAAAACTTCGAAATTTTCCGGATTGGGTGATTTTACCGTTGGAAATCTCGGATCATGGACCATCTGCTCCGAAACAAAGTGGGCGTGGATACCGAGTTGTTGAAGTACGGGTGCCGTAATCATATCGCCGGTGCCATGTACGGGCGTAAAAATAATGTTAATCGGTGATTCCTGAAAAATATTGGCATCAAAAAGATTGGAGAGCACCTCCCCAATATAACTTTTATCGGCCGCCTCATCGAAATATTCGATTGATAGGTTACTTCGCCCAATCGATTCCAAAATCTGTACAGCTTCTTGCAGCGATGTTTGATTAAATTCTTCGATAATCTTCGAGGCGTGGGGTTCTACCACCTGCCCTCCATCCTTGAAATAAACTTTGTAACCATTATCATGAGCAGGATTGTGGCTCGCTGTAATCACGATACCGGCGATAGCCTGAAACTGTCGTACCGAGAAACTGAGCTGTGGCGTCGAACGCGGACCATTAAAGGCAATCGCTTTCCCGCCTAAATAATTCCAAATCTTTGCCGTAATTTGAGAAAAATGCTCAGAAAAATGACGAACATCGTGAGCAATAATCAGTTTAAGCGGTCCGTTGGATTGCGTCTTACAATAACGAAAAAGGGCAATCGTCGCTCGGGCAATATTAAAATCGTTCAGATAGGCGCTACCAATAGCGGCGTGCTCGGGAGCGTCGAAAGGAGCGCCGCGTCCCCGCTCGGCTTGGGTTACAACTTCGGCAATCGTCCGACTGCGCATACCCCCTGTTCCAAATTCTAAACTCTTGAAAAATCGATTGTTGAGCTCTTCCCAATGACTCCCTTCCGTAAGCTCCACTATTGCCGATTGTCCCCAATTTGGTAGATGCCTAAGCCATTCTTCACAGTTTTTAATCGTCTGCGGCAGAAGCAATTTCGCCTCCATCGCACTCCGCAAAATTTCCTCCATGTTTCCTATAATAATCAAAATCATTTAACTTTAAAGGCAAAAGTAGAGGTAGCTGTTCCGGGGCTCCGGCTACCAGGGGGCTCTGCCCCCCTGGCCCCCCCCGCAAGGAGTCAGTGACTCCTTGACCTCCTTCGGCGGGCGCGCCCGGGGGCGGATGCGGCCGGGGGGGGCGCCCCGGGGCAATTTTTTTTTTTTCATGGGCG
>JAIRLD010000050.1 GCA_031259665.1 Puniceicoccales bacterium
CAACTCCCGGCGAACATCCCCGGCTTCATGTCTTCAAAAATTGCTCCCATGCTTTCATGGCGCGGATTATCGGCAGTCACAAACACCCGATCCGAAAATTGACACGCAACATGCATCATCCTGGGACGCTTCGTTCGATCGCGATCGCCTCCACAACCGAATACTGTCAGCATCCGCCGTCACTTTATCACCTACCTCTTCCTTGTCGTACCAAGTAGCTGGCCACCAAATTGCGCTGCAACCATTTCCGCACGCCGTGGTCACTCCCGGAAATCACCTGGTGATCCACCGTTTGCTGGTGGTGAACCTTAATGAGATTATCCCGAACGAGTTTCATCGCCTTATTTACATCGACACCGGCTGCTTTCGCATACTCAAGCGCCCGCTCAATGACTTGTTTCTTAACTGCCGCTTGTTCTCATCTTGAGTATACAATCCCTTGCAACTGGGATCATTGAAAATCGCATTGGCAAAAACATTTAATTGCAACTTCGCCCCTTTAAAAGAATTGTCTGTCAGACCATTCGGTATCGCTTCACCGATGTTCCCTAGAGAATTCACACCTGACGGCAATGCATTTCTCAAAGCGCGAGAAATCTCATCGGCCGATTTTTGCGCCTGACTTCCCGCTACATATGCCTGATATCTCCAATAGTTATTGGCATACCCTCTAATGCATCGAGATAGCCAGATTTCTCTGCGTTTGCCTTATGTACTCCATTATCGAATTGTGCGGTAGCACGCCCTGTACCAGCCCCATATGTCCCCGTTTTGGCAGCAAGCTCTTGCTCTGTGTTGCAGCCCTACTTCCCAATTTTCCTTCCAATTCTTCTATTCTGGCCTTGGCAAGCTTTTGGGGTGCTTCACGGATGGTATCGGCATCTCCCTGTCGTATTTGCGGCCCTGCTGGTGGTGCCGCTGGTTTATCGGCGCCAGCTGGTAACGGCACCGAACTACTTCCATCTAATGGTCTTAAACTCATAGTTTTTCCTTTCTAGAATAATTGTTCTTATTTCTTTCTAGAATAATAAAAAATAATTAAATGGCAAGTGGAAAAATATTAAAATTTTAAAAAAGTAAAATTGGCCAATATCTTTTTAGAAACTCCAGCCTATTGCTGTTAATGCCGAGCTTATTATCTTTTCATAATATTTTCCCTTGACAAGCATTATTTTTAATGAAAATGTATAGGCAATGTGGGTTCAAGTAGCTATGCAAATCCGATAGTCGATGTGGCGTTCCGGCATATCATGAGCAATGAGGAAATTGCCATGTCTTTGATCAATAGCGTTGTTCCGGACTTCAAGGACAATCCGGTAACTAAGATAACAAAAGCCTTTGATGAGGTCCATTTATCCCCTAAAAGAGATGCTTTCATGGATTTTCACGCAAAAACTCAGCGAGGAGATAGCGTTATTATTGAAATGCAGGCGAAGCGGCACGCGATGTTCGATGAACGGGCACTTTATTACGCGGCATATACCTATTCCCATCAATTGTCGGAGGAAATTTTGAAAAGACATGATTGGCATGAGAGCCTTCGACTGGTATATGCGATACAATTTTTAGATTATGACACACAAAGGATAAGGGGTATACAGCCAAGGGAAGGGGAGGAGGATTTGGATCGCCCCTTCATCGAGGAGATACAGGCACATCCGATGGAGCGGGATGAGTTCATGAAGCATTATGTGATGACGGATCAAAATTCCGGACAAACAATTAAGCGGGGGATACATCTCATTCAAATCGAATTACCGCGAGTAACGAATATTAAGGCACTGTCACCAAGGCAGGATGATTTTGTTGAAAGATCTGAAGGGTTCAGTCTTTCGGATTGGTGGTATTGCGTCCTAAAGCATGCGGAAGAGTTTGATGTTGCCGAATTGGGCGACGAATACGAGAGTAGAAGTGATAAATTTGTTTATATGCCGGAGCCGGTGTACAATGCCTTTAGGATGCTTAGGCGAGTAGATTGGGGACCGGATTTACAAATTGCCTATGATCGAGATGATTTGGAAATTGAAAAATATAGTACGGCAATAGCCGTCGAACACCAGGAAGGTCTTCAGAAAGGCCGCCAGGAGGGCATAGTAGAAGGTCTTATCGAACAATTTATTCTTTTAGGAAAATTGTGGCCAAAATCGTTGCAGCGAATAAAACGAAACCAACCGGATGAAGACTGGATTGATGCGATTTGGAATGAGAGGGAAGCGGAAATGGCGGAACTTGAAAGCGACGAGGAGGAGGAAGAAATTCCCGAGGGGAGAACTTTTAATGATTTTATTGCCTATTTAAAAGCAGAAGGAGTGATAAGAAAAGGTGGTGAGAGAAATCCAACCTACCAGGAAGAACTTCCCGGAACTCAGGTATAGATATGTTATAGTAAAAGCGGAAACATGTCTGATAGAAAGTTACAACGCAGTGCTGGGATGCTATCTGGCAAAGCTTCAAAGAAGAACAAAGTGCTACGGCAAAAGCTTGAAGATGTTGCGGCTTTCTTGCTCCATTATTGGATATCTTTAGCTGTCAATGCCCGCAATTTTTTATACCATAGGGCGCAAAAATTCTTTCTTTGGAGATAATCTCTCTCGGAAAGACGTCATGTCAGGGGTCGAACAATTATCGTTTCCCTCCATGAATATCACTGGAATAGTTTTAAGTTTCCTCATGATGCATAGGCCCGATTTTTGATTAAGAGGAACATTGAAACAACGGTTTTGGAGGTGTGATTTTAGAGAAAAATTCCGAAAGTCCACGAATGGGCCGCCAGGGGTTGTCCCTATAGCGTAAATTCCTCGTAATTTGCGATTTCGTATTATCCCTGAAGTTTGCTTTAAATAAGCGATTTTCGGGGTATTTTAAATTTCTTCACTTTTACGGAGAGAATGCGTTTTTGGGTGGTTTTTGTGGTTTTTTGGCCTAAATTCTCCAAAGGCAAAGGACATGACCTAACGATTTCAGGGTAATTTTTTAATGCTTCATTGATGTCCATTTCGTAACGAAATTCCTTTATGCGCGCCGCCAGTGGCGGCCACCATTGAGCCGACTTCGTCGACTGGGCCGATACGATCGGCTGCGATAGAGCCGACTTTGTCGGCTGGTATCAGCGTTGGATCGGCAACTACTTTCGCCTCACGATCGTGGGGCAATTTTTTTTAGTAAAAAACAGAAAATTTTCAGATTTTTGGTTCGGATTTATATTCTTTCTTCGATGAAAGAAGCTCCTGAGTATTTATTCTTCTGGAGATTTATTCTCCTGAGCATTTAACTCATCGATTCTTTGCTGAAA
>JAIRLD010000074.1 GCA_031259665.1 Puniceicoccales bacterium
GTGCAATAAAAGAAAACACACGAAAAAGCTTAACATGAAATTTTTCCTATGGAGTGCGATTGCCACTCATAAGAGAAAGCATATGAATATTATTAATGATAAATCAGTAAGCACTAAATGGTTAGTGCCATAGTTATTGGAAGTTTGGTTAACGGAACTTTGCTGAATGCGGGTGAGAGTGCGAGTGAAGAAAGATTATCCGCGCAAGGTCAATTTTGATATTGCGTACCAGGTCGGTCTCGGCGGGTGCGTCGCGGATACATTCGCTTCCGGCGAGGGGCTCGAAGATGCACTAGCGATGCATCCATCGATGTTGTTTCAAGCGGACGAAGTTGATGGACTTTTCAATGTTATGAGGTTTGCCAAGGATAGCCGTGCGGAATTGATCAACGAAAAGCTGCTCAAGTTTTATAGCGCGTCCAATACCATTTATCCGCTCCGTAAGCGGGCATGGTCCCGCGGTCAATCGGACAATAACGGAAATGTGTCGACCATCATTAACCCCAATCTGGTGCTGTACGGGACCGCTGTCCTCCGGTACTTCTATGAGGCGTTGTCGCGACGGATGCTGGAAAATGGTTTGACCGCCCGCTGTCTCGTCATCGAGGCGGGGAAACGGGGTATGGCCGGCGATCCGAAACCCATCGCCATTCCGGAATCCGTTTTGTCGGCTGCGAGCTATCTTCGGGACGTGGGCAGTACGGGCGGGAATTTGGCGCGAGAGTTCCCTAAGCCGATTATCATCGAAGAAGATCCGGAGGCGACGGAGCAACTCATTGATACCCGCAATGCGTTTGACCGGTTAGTCGGGTTCTATGGCCTACGCAATGAAATGACGGCGAGGACGCTCTGGGCTCGGGCCTTCGAAAAGGTATGCAAATTGGCTATGCTCCATGGGATATCGAGTGATGTATATCATCCCTGGATTACGCTTAAAGGGGTACAGTGGGCTCAGCAATTGGTGGAGCACCTGACGGAGCGGATGCTATTCATGGCCGACAACTACGTCTACGAGAGCCAATTCGACGAGAAGTGTAAGAAGGTGGTGCGCATCCTACGGGGTTCAGGAGGAATACTGCGGCATGGCATCCTGCTTAAATATAAAGGCCATGAACCCCGCATAAATACTAATAAAGATAAATATATATATATAATTCCCTAATTCTCCCTTACTCTCTCTCACGTACAAAATGTGTGTGTGTGCGTATATATAGGGAACTTTTGGAAAAGTCACCCACCCACCCCCAAAAAAACGCCGATGCACTTAGGATCCGTGCTCCTGAAATTTCGTAATTTTCGTCGATTTTTTCGGCCCAATGTTTTCAAGTTAACTTTTATCGTTTCTCGGACAAGATTTTTTCTGGAAATGACAAGAATAATCTTGACATAATTTTTGGAATCTAATATTATAGTTCCAGTTTAACTTTGAGCAAAAGTTAGATGTTACGATGCGAAAACAATCAACTGCCGTTGGGATCGATTATGCCTCGTTTTTCACGGAACGGACCTGCAAGGCGATCCAGTTTGAGGTCCGTCGATTTTGTAACGGCCATCCGGAGTTCTGCTGCGAGGAGCCGTACATTCAACAAAAGATCTATTTGGCGATCTAGAGGGCCGTGGGCGCTGGCCGGTATCATCCCGAATTTATTTTGCCGGGATGGCAGCTTGACGATCCGCATACGTTTGCCAAGGGCATTATGAGGACGCGCATGGCCCACATGCATTGCGATCTGCTAGAGGAACGCCATGGCCGGTCGGTACGACCGACAGTGTTACCGCTAACGCGCGAAACGTCAGTAATTGCCGAGTCGACACGATCGACAGTGTTACCGCTAACGCGCAAAACGTCAGCAATTGCCGAGTCGACACGGTCGACTGCGTTACCGCTAACGCGCGAAACGTCAGCAATTGCCGATCCAGCGCTGACAATGTCAGCGCTGATACTAGCCGCCTCTGGCGGCTCGACATATTTAGATTTTGACTTGAGGTAGCAACACTTAACGCCTTGAACCAAACGACAATCCCGGATTATATGTTTTCCTCATTAGCCCTTCCGCTGCATTGCCTTGAGGATCACTAATATTGTTATTAGCAACGCCCTCCAATAACATGAAGACCAGTACATTCTGTTTTGCGGCGGCCAAATGGAGTGCTGTCAGGCCTGTATTATCCTGAGCATTCACAAGAATGCCGGGTGTATTTAGCAACACGCCAACGACCGCTGGGCGGCCAGAGGCTGCGGCCTCAATGAGCGCTGTACGGCCGTTCCGACCTATAACATTCACATTAATGCCCCTTGGGCTAGTACCACCCGAACAACTGCTAGGTCGCCACTTGATGCAGCCCCACAGTACTGGCGATCGAGATCGGCAGCCCCCTCAAGGTGGCTTATGCTCAATAGGCAACTACTCATTGCTACATATTTTATTGTATTTTTTATATCTATGTTTTTCGTGGTGCATCACACGATAGTATTTTTTTAACGTTCGTCAAGGATTTTTTTATTTTTTCGAAAAAACTTAGCGTAGTTTTTAAAACCCACGCCATTGGGCGATTGATAGCATAAAAAGTCAGAAAACCCAAAACGGAATAAAAATCCAACCCAAATGGAATGAAAAATATCACCAATTAATTGAAATTTAAAAATAATGGCAAATTTAAACTCCCAAAGCGAAGAAAAGTTGATGGGGATACTCGATTCTGTATGGGGGGTCTGTTTGGAAACAAATTTACGGAGTTTTAGCTCTAAGGCATTTAAATGAATAGATACTTGTCGGGAAAGCTGAAGAATGAGCTGCGATTCTAAATTATCACATCAAGCTTTAGAAGAAAAAGAGCTGTTGTCATGAGAAGTTTTTTAAAAAAATTTGGCGGAGAGGGAGGGATTCGAACCCTCGGTACCGTCACTGGTACACAACATTTCCAGTGTTGCACAATCGGCCGCTCTGTCACCTCTCCGAAATGAGTTTTCAGCAAAAAATTTTCCTATTCTTTGTCCACCTCAAAATCTCCTCCAATATACTCGCCGCATTATTCTGTTTACTTTTTTCTTTCCATTATATCCTATGCTATGTGTCTAAGTGTTTTTTGATCGATGGTCTTAATCTTATTTTTCGTTGTTTTTACGGAATTCCCTTACTTGATGTCCAAAATTTCCCAACCAACGCCATTCTCGGATCGGTTAAAATTTTAAGTAAAATTATTGATTTGGAAAAACCATCACACGTAGCAATTTTCTTTGATAAGGGGCGTGATCCCAATCGTCAGCTACTGTTACCGGAATACAAGGCCAATCGTGTCGAAATGCCCGATCCGGTAAAAATTCAGATTCCCGTTGTTAAAGAATTTGCTTACGCTATGGGATGTACCATTATTGAACGGTTTGGAGTTGAAGCCGACGATCTTATTGCTTCCTTTGCCCGCAAGTACGGGCACCATTTTGATGAGGTGTTAATTTTTAGTACGGATAAGGATTTTGCGCAATGTGTTGGTGGGAACGTTTATCAAATGATTCCGGAAAATGATCGGAATTCCGTTGGCAATCGTTTGGATCGCGGTGGTATTTTAGAAAAATTTGGCATATATCCGGAGCAGATAGTAGATTATCTGGCATTGATTGGTGATCAGGCGGATAATATTCCGGGGATTCGCGGTGTAGGGCCAAAGACAGCGGGAGTATGGCTGAGGGAATTTGGTAACATTGAATTGATATTGTCTCAGATTTCGCTAATAAAGCCGGTACGTTTTCGATCGATTCTCAATGGAAGTGCGGAAATTCTCCAGCGCAATCGCCAACTCATTACCCTCGATCGAAATATCGACGACGTTTATTTGGAGAAAAATATACCCGACGAACGGGCCTATGATCGGTTGATCGAATTGTATCAATTGGTTTCGCTAAAGAGGAAGCATGAGGAGTCGCAATGGGTTCAGGGGGATCTTTTTTTGTAACAAGGTAGTTTGATGTGGGGTAAGGGTTCTAGTCTACCGTTTTTAGCATGCCGCTCGCTCCCACTCTCTACTCTTTAGCCTTGGAAGAAATCCGATGGCTGTCAAGTGCTTTAGAGAAAATGTTATTTTTGGGGTATTTCCGTTGGTGGATTTTTACGCCTGGGAATGTTTCGGAGCGGCATGGATACTACAGAAACGGGACTGACGAGAACTTTGAAATGGTTTAGTGTAGTACGGGATTTCGACGTGCCACTCGCTCCCACCCTCTATCCTTTAGCCTTGGAAGGAAATCGATAGCTGTCAAATTATTTTGGTGAAAATAATTGTTTTTGTTTATTCCGAGTAGTAATCCTAAATTTTTGGAGAAGATTTTTTGGGGGAATATTTTTCTGCTTGACAAGATTCGCCGAATCGCAACAATTGCTGCATGTTTATTTTACAAAACGACAAAACGACAAAACGACAAAACGACAAAACGACAAAACGACAAAACGACAAAACGTAAGAAATGTAAAAATTAAAAATCAATCTTTTACATTGCTGGAAATCGTTTTCAC
>JAIRLD010000100.1 GCA_031259665.1 Puniceicoccales bacterium
GCACCTTTCAGTGGGGAAATTAAACCTCATAAGCCGTTATGTTCTGGTTATCTCAATAGGTTGTCGAGTGCTACGATAAAAGATGCGAATGGAGTAGTGCAAACGGAACCTCGGGGTAGGATTCAAGTCATTTACGATTAGGCGTATAAAGCAAGTGGTCAAGCGCAAAAATCAGCCGATGAGATTTCGCGCGCTTTGAAGCAGGCGCTGCCACCGGATATAAATAAACTGGGAGGCATTGGAGGAGATATACCTGGCGAAATGAAAGCTTCTTCGTTTGGAGCGGCGAAGTTGCAACTGAATGCCTTTGCCGATGCGATTTTCAAACATCCGAATTGCAAGGGATTGTATTCCGCTGACGAGCAAGCGGCCGTCAAAGAGCTCGTCATTGGTAAGGCGCTTGAGTATTTAAAGGAAGCTGGCGTCAAACCGGAAGATGCGATGAAACTCGTTCGGGATAATCTCATCAAGATTCACCATCAACAGACGGTGGACCACCAGGTGATTTCCGGGAGCGACCACGGCGTACGACACGTGATCCAGAGCAATGTGGCGCACACGCTTCACGCTTTGGATGCCCTGCCAGATGGTTTGGTATCACCAAAGGACAAACTAATGGCGATGCAGATTATGATTGACCACGATCTCGGCTACACCACCGATGCGGCGAAGGGAGATTTAGGAGCATCAAAGGATCATCCCTTAGCGAGCGCAGCCTATTTGGAAATGGGTGGGCAAAACTCGGGTGTATTTACAGATGATGATCAAAAATTCATGCGGGATGCGGTATTGAAGCACAGTTATCCGTTTGGTTTAGATCAGCCGCTCAAATTTTCGAATGATGCGGAGAGACGACAGTCTATTGCAGGAATTATATCCGTAGTTGATGCGATGGGGACGACGGGGGATACGAAGTGTCCGGCGATATTCCGCGAGGGGTTAAATTTTGATATATTGGCAAATTTACGATTAGGAGGGAAAGAGCATGAGGAAGAAGCCAAGCAACTGTTACACGATGTGATCGACAATGCGCTCAGGGAAGGAAAAATTTCCCAAGAAGTGGCGGAAGGTTATCACATGGCGGTGAGTTACGACATGAACTTCTTCGGAGCGGGAATGATTGTACCGCAATTTGGCGGGGAATTACTTGGGACGCAAATGGAACAGTCTGGCGACGGATATGCTTTACACATCAACTTCGGCGTATCGGAAAACATCAAAAACTTGGCCGTGGCATTTAACGGTGCGGATGTGGTCGGGGCTTTTGATAAAGCGGCAGGTGATTTGTTTAAGTTGAGTAAGAAAGAACTCGATTCCGGCAAACCTCAACCGAACTTAGGTGTGGCAGCAAAGGCCGTGGAAGGTTCCGAAATTCCGCAAACCTTTGAACGGGGAGCCGTCAAACTGACCATGACCCCATTGGGAGACGAGAAAATTAACCAAGATTGGAGAGATGTCCGCGACAATGATGATGCCACTTGGGTACCTTTTACTGTTTCACATCCTAAGCCACCAGAACCTCGGGTTGATGAATAAAATTAAATAAATATATGTGAGCTAATTCATTTGGAATTAGCTCTATTTTTTTACGAAAAAAGCCGCTTTCAAACGGCTTCCCTAAATTTTAATCCATGCCCCTAAGAATCAGCGTGCACCCTTTTCACGCAATAATCTGACGATTTCTTTCCACGCTTCTGAATTTCCTGTACCTACCTTATTTATATTTCTCAATGCCGTTTCCGGTACCTGAAAGTTGTAGTCTCCTCCGCCATATCCGATACGTTCATAGTCATCCCAACTCATTCGAGTGTTCTGAGGCACATTGATGTCAATTCCTTTTTGTTCCAGGAGTAGACGAACTATATTGGATCGACCTTCTTTAACAGCTTCATAAAAGGGATCATTGACATTACCGCCTGCCGTATTTACATTTGCTCCGCGCTCCAACAACAGACGCACCATATCGATATTCCTCGACCGAATGGCCACGACGAGCGGACTTAAGTAGTGAATATAACGCTCATTTTCCCACCCAAGCTCCACTTCTTCCATACGAGAATTTACATTCGCCCCGTGATCGAGGAGATAATTTACGAGATTTATATTTTGCGCCTTGATTGCTTCAAAAAGCGCTCCATCAGAAACCACTACACCCGCAAATTGCGCATCGGTTCTGCCAAAATCCGCCGATCCATAACTCACCACGGGCACCAAAAACGTGCCCCACAACAATGAACTAACTCTAAACTTTTTCATGATATTTATTAAACCAATGTTATTAAATGTTTTTTACGCAAATTGTCAACCCATAAATCCCTAAACGCGGAATTAAATGCCTTTTTTATAAACCATGGAAAGCAGCCACAGAAATTACCAGTGTAAGGTGATTTGAGTAATCAAGATCTTGCTACGCAAATAGGAGCTGATACAGATGCTCCGAAACGAGTGTTAGACGGGAAAGGTGCGACGACTTTAGAACTGAGCAATTAAATAAAAGTTTCGGTGGGCCCTACAGGATTCGAACCTGTGACCAAAGGATTATGAGTCCCTTGCTCTAACCGCTGAGCTAAGAGCCCCCAACCAAGACTATGCTCAATTTTCTTCTTTCCTTTTCAAGGCTAAATTTAGCCTTTATGGAAATTTCTATTTCATTTCCTAAAATCATGGACGATTTGTTGCGGAAATTTTTGCATCCCAAAGTTTATATCATTCATTCCGATATAAACCATGTTGTTGCGCTTCATAAACCCTGTGATGTGTTATCCATTCCCAATGAAGAGGGAAAAGTCAGTAAAAATACTCTGCTTCAATTGCCCTACGATTTCGAGCGACGCTGCTATATTTTTCCCGATGGACAGAAATTTTTCCTACTTAACCGACTCGATGCGCCCACGTCGGGATTACTCATCGGTTGTTTTGATGAAGGAATTGCCCATGCGATCCGCGAATGTTTTGCGAAGCAGGAGGTTCGGAAAACTTACTATGCCTTAACCGCCTATCAAAAAATGCCCTCCAACGGAGTATTCCGTGATGTTTTGGAAGAACGGCGGAGCGGTACGCATCTGCGGGTAACGCGTGGGCGAGGAGAGGAAGCATTGACGAGATATTTTCTCGAAGAGGCACTTAGCTTTGGTAAAATCCCGCTCTTAAAATTGCGTTTGCAGCCCATTACGGGGCGGACGCATCAATTACGGGTGCAATGTGCGCTGCGCAAGCTACCGATTATTGGCGATAAAACCTATGGTGATTTTGTGCTCAATAGAAAATTATGGGCCATATTGCCCGAAAAAAGGTTACATCTGCAATCCTGTGCCATCGAATTTGAATACAAATTTCAAGGGAAAAAATACTTATTTTCAGCGCAAATTCCCTGTGCGTTTTAGGGGTGTTTAGTGAAATTTGCATAAAAAATAAAAAAACTTGTATCTTATAGAAAACAGATAACACAAAGCAACCGTAGCAGGGAGGAGAGAGCAGGGTACGGAAACGCTAGAAAGACTTCAAGGGGCAAGACCCAGACAGGAACAAGCTCCATCCCAAAAAAGAGCCCAAGAAGCTCCCTAAACAGAACTCAGCAAAATTTCTTGCGACGTTTGAAGCCTTGTTGCTAAATTGGAAATCAAAAATTGAAATTCTTAGATATTACATTTTTGTTGAAAAAAATAGGAATTGAGTAGAGTAGGGAAAATCAAAGATAAAATGAATGCGAAGGTTTATTGTTTAGGATTGTTATTCTCCCTGTCATTTGGGAGTGGTTTGAAAGCTGTACCCGGAGGAGGAAAAAATGGAGAGAAGTCCGCCCAAAATATGACTTCATCCGGAAAAGCTACGGTTGTAACGGGTGCTTCCACGAAGGCGGTAACGAATAGCAGTGTGCCGAAAAATCAAGACGCGGATCCGTTGGTAACGCTTGAAATTTTAAATATTCAAAAAATATTCGAGTGTGAGAATATTTTAAGTCCATTGAATCTGAGTAAGGATGTTGCTAATTTCTTTCTGCTAGCGAGTTTGCCATGGGTTGGAAAAGATTTTTCAAACCTTGAAAAATGTACAAAGGTTTCAATGTTCTTCGCGGGAGAATCGGTTGTTGTTATGTTCAAACCAACGGTTGAAAGTAAAGATACGTTTTCGAATACCTTCCGAGAATTAAAAGTGCCATTTATAGAACAGAATAGTTATTTTTTGCTATTGCTATCGAAAGATAATGATTGCGAATCGCTACCGATAGATAATGGCTTGGAATCGCTATCGAAAGATAGTGGCTTGGAATCGCTATCGAAAGATAGTACTTTATTGGCTCTTCAGAAGAGTGAGTCTTTGATAAAGCGGGCGACGACTTCTACGACCAAACCAGAGGATCCGTTTAAAGTTGAATGTATTGTGAACATTGATGCTGTTGTTGGAGCTGATCCAAATTCAATCGCAGTTGCTATTGCACATAATTTGAAGGAGCTTGGATTTACGTTTGAATTTAAATCGGATGGTATCGCGTGTTCAAGTGTGCTTTCAGTGCAGCCTACTTTTCAATTTTATAAACAATTAGAAAAGGCGAATTATGATAAATCCCTTCCATCATCAGTTTTTAAACAAAATGAAGATGTACGATCTTACTTGGTCTATCGGGATGTCAGCTGGATATTAGATGTATTCAATTTTTATGTTCAAAGATTTTATACTGAGAATAACCTTGATTCTGCTTTGGAGAAACGGTTTCTCGATGCCCTAGAGGGTGCATTAAATGGTATAAAAAAATGCATAGAAGGTGAGCGTTTCCTGGGATTTGTTTGGAATGGTATCGAGCTAGCTTATTTTGAAGTTGGGAAGGTTTCATGTAAAACGGTTGAGGAATATATAAATTGCGGGAATCTATTGTCCGATATTGATAAGGAATTGGACGCTCTTTTTGGGGGGGAGAAACAGATAGAAGCGCCATCTGTGCCGGTAGCGGGTAATGAGAAATCAAAGGCGGAAGATAAAGCGGATGCTAAAAGTATTGTGGGTTTCGTAGATAGCCCCCTAAAATCAGCGAAGTTATTCTGCGAATATAAAGGATGTTCCGTGTATCTCAGAGAATCTGAGGATGAAAATAAAACATTCGGTAAGGTTAAGAAGGTAGCGTATTTTGTTGTGAGGGATGGATTATTGCTTTCGTCCAATTCATTAGATTTTTTAAAGTCTCGCATTGATACCTTAGAGGCGGACAAAATATCCACGGACAACAAAACTTCTGCAGCAAAAGCTCCCGCAATAACGATCGAAACTTTGATTGAAGGATATCCTGTGGGAACGATTGCTAAGGGGAATTTGAAAATTGTTCCTTGGTTGCAATTTTGTAAAACTTTGGTCCCTGACTTGGGGAAATATTTTGCGGATGCGTTGTTGGCTAAAATCGATGCGGACGGGGGGATTAGTTTTGAAATAACGGCGCAAGGAGGTGGAAGCGCAGCAATTCAACTTTTCGTGAATAATGGTTGTTTAAAAGCGTTACCGATTCTCGTGGAAATCTTTAATGATATATCTGTTGATCTTAGCTGTAAGAGAAAAAAAGCCCATAAAAGTATGGTTCCCGCTAAGGCGGACGAAGCAAAGACTTCAGGCTTTGTTCCCGCCAAAAAGGACGATAAGCCAAAGAATTCATCACTGATCCCTGTGAAAGTAGCCTATGATATTGAAACCTGTAAGGAGGAGCAGAAAATTTTGATACCAGTGAAGATTTTGACAGAATATAAAGCGATGGGTTGACATTTTGTCGTGTAATCATTGGGTGGGGCCTTCGTTGACGAGACGTCCGTTAGCGAACGGAACCCACCCTTTAACTAACCCATCCGCAGCCTGTAGCGGTATTGGCTCTATGTCAAGTATTTTCGTAAACATTTTAAAGAAAGGCGGCGGTAAACGTGTGGGGAGATTTCCGTTGGTGAGGCGATCCGTTAGCGGGCGGAACCCACCCTTCGACTAATCCGCCCGTAGTTTGTCTTGGTATTGGCTTCATGTCAAGTATTTTCGTAAACATTTTAAGAACAGGCGGCAGTAAACGTGTGGCAAAGGGGAAAAAGTTTCCGGAGAAAAAACAATTGCAAAAAAACATCGTTCGGATATAGAATTTCGTTCATTATTTTTGGGAAAATCCACATTCATAGGAATAGATTGTTATGACTGCGGTTGATACTCGTCCTTTGGATAAAATTTTAAAACAAATGAGTGCCGGGAATATAACCGGTGATAGCCGAGAGGTCAAAGCTGGGGATATTTTTTTTGTACTCCCCGGAAAAAGTCATCGCGAAAATATCTATTGTCGGGAAGCGTTAGCCCGCGGGTGTTCCGGGATTGTCATTGAAAAAAATGCAATAGATGGTTTTCGTGGAATATTTACAAATAACGCAAGGAATGTTCACGTATGGGAAGTGGAAAATATTCACCGAGAATTTTCACTTGCATTGAAGCAGTCACTCGGTTTATTGGAAAATTCCCACCCAACATTTGCGGTAACGGGGACCAATGGAAAGACGACCATTACCTATTTACTACACCATTTGCTCGATATTTCGGCGGCGGTGGTGGGGACGATTCAATACGATTTGATTGGAAAAGTCATTCCAGCGACGCAAACAACGCCGAATTTAGAGGACTTATACCGCATGATTGCTACATTACCGGAGCATGCGGCCTTGGCAATTGAATTGAGTTCGCACGCATTGGATCAGGGTAGAGCCTATGCTCTGAATATCGATACCGCCATTTTTTCAAATCTGACGGGCGATCACCTCGATTATCACGAAGACCTCGAACATTGTTTTTTAGCAAAACGTAAACTATTTTCTGGCGAAAATGGGAATAAGCCGAAGCATAATGTTTTCAATTTAAATGATATCTACGGCCAGCGCCTCTATCGCGAATTTGGTGGCGTAACCTATGGAGTAGAGAATTTTGCCGCCGATTACAATGCTTATAATTTACAATTTTTTGCTAACGAAACGACATTCACATTGGCATACCAAAGGAAAGAATATCATTGTGAAGTGCCGCTCATTGGGACATTTAATATTGAGAATGGACTAGCGGCATTGGCGGCGGTTCGTGAAAGCCGAGGTATCGCAGTGGAGCATTTAATTGAAAAAATTAAAAATTTTTCCGGTGTCCCGGGGCGTTTGCAACGCGTAAAAAATGATCGTGAAATAACGATTTTTATAGACTACGCGCACACGGAAGATGGGTTGCGCAAAGTTTTAGAAAGTTTACAAAAGATTAAGCGGCGACGGATTTTTACGGTTTTCGGTTGTGGAGGCGATCGCGATCGGACAAAACGTCCAAAGATGATGAATGTTGCGTGTCAATTTTCGGATTTCGTACTAGCGACTGCCGATAATCCGAGGCACGAAGCCATGGAATCGATTTTCGCAGACATGAAGCCAGGCGTGATTGCTAACAATTGCGTTATATTTGAACCAAACCGAGCGAAAGCGATAGCACTTGCGCTGGAAGAAGCCCAAGAGGATGACATTCTTCTCATTGCCGGTAAGGGTCACGAAACTTACCAACAAATTGGCGATGAAAAATTCCCCTTTAGCGATGCGGATGTGGTAAGAAAATATTTGTAAGATAAAGACAATTCTGGGACTCCGCCCCAGACCCCGCAAGGAGTCAGTGACTCCTTGACCTCATTCGGCGGCCCAGACCTGCGCAGTATGCGCAGGTCTGGGCCGCAAGGTCAAGTTTTTTTTCTAGTTGGACCTTACGGATTGATCCAGTGGCGTTGCCATTGGATCAATCCGTAAACCCAGGTCCAGGGGCGGTGCCTCCTGGCGGGGATTCTAAGGGCGCGCAGCCCTTAGATTTAGAAGTCATCCCATATACATGCATTCCGGCTTGCTTTGTTAATTTTTTACTAGAAGATGGGGCGGAGTGAAAATCTATATCCACACACACGGTTGTCGATTGAATGCGGCCGAATCGCGTAGCCTCATCGAGGCCCTCGAAGCCGCCGGTTATGAAATGACATACGCGATGGATTCATCGGTTGATGTCGCCGTCGTCAATTCCTGTGCCGTTACGGACCAGGCCGAAGCGAAGTGTAAACAGACGATCCGGCAAATTGTCCGCGCTCATCCCCGCGTCGCTTTGATCATTACCGGCTGCCTCGCCGAAAAAAATTCCCAGGAATGCCTCAATCTTCATGACCGTATCCTCGTTCTGGGAAATTCTGAAAAACATCGGGTGGTCGACCATATCCATGCCCTGGATTTGCGAAAAAATTTCTCGGAAATCGTACAAAACCCCATCGAAAATTCGAATTTTGAGATTCTCTGTTCTTTGCATCGCCCCTACAGGGAGCGCTACAATTTGAAAATTCAGGAGGGATGTGATTTTTTCTGTTCCTACTGCGTCATTCCGCGTTTACGTGGCCGCGCACGTAGCCGGGATTTTAAAAACCTAATCGAAGATGCGACCATCCACGGTAAACGGGGTGTCAAAGAAATCGTTTTGAGCGGAATTAATGTGGGCGTTTATCAAAATGATTCCAAAAATTTGGCCGATGTTATTACCGCCCTGAACGAAATTTCCGAGATCCAACGTATCCGCCTGAGTAGCATCGAGCTTCAAACGATACCCGATGGTGTGCTGGAGCAGATGGCCGATGATAACAATAAATTGGTTAAATATTTACATTTACCTGTTCAATCTGGCAGTGACTCCATTTTGCAGCGGATGCGTCGCCATTATACGATCGCCGAAGCCCAGAATTATCTTGCCTGGGTAGCGGAACGGATTCCCGACATTGGGCTTGGAACCGATTTAATCGTTGGATTTCCTGGGGAAAATGAAGAAGATTTTGCCCGTACTGTCCGTCTCATGCGGGATGCTCCTTTGCAATATGCCCATGTTTTTTCCTATTCTCGGCGCGAAGGAACGGTCGCCAGCCGCATGGAAAATCAGTTCGTTACTCCCAAAGAGATCGAGCGTCGTAGTAAAGTTTTACGCACCCTGAGCCGCGAGAAACGTCGACAGTTTTATGAAAAATTCGTCGGATCGGAACAAAAAGTGCTATTTGAAAATAAAAATCAGTTCGGATATCCGGGGTATACGGAGAATTATATCAGAGTTATTGCGAAAAATTTCGATAAAGATTGGACCAATCAACTAAAAAAAGTAAAATTGATTCAAAATTGTGGCGATTATGTGTTGGGGGAGATCATTAACTGAGGCGTAAAAATAATGCAGTAAAATTCGAAAAATTTCTTGCTGTTTGGAATTGTTTTTTTATATTTCGGGCATGGGATTAGAAAAATTATCAAAATTACAGGTGGGAATCGGCTGGTGTATGGCCATTCAAATTTATGCAATGCCATTAAATGGACAGAGGCAAAATCAAAATAATCGGCAGCAAAGTATACCATTTTGGATGGCGATTGCAAGAAGTACTAAAGGAGGAAGGCAGCTCGATGGGATCTTCGATCGGCTTAAATCTAAAAAGGCTATCCTTCCTGTTGGAGCGCAGGGTTTGGGAGCCAAAGGGGAGGAGGCAGTGCCCAATCGGCCCAAGTCTAAAAAAGCTATCCTTCCCATTTTTGTGCAAAGTTTAGGAACTAGTGGTGAGAAAAGGGTGCCCAATCGGCCTAAACCTGTAAAAAACGTTCCTTCGAAACTTCCCGCTGAGGCGCGAGATGTTTCCGGAGCAGGAGAAAATTCGGCATCGGTATCAACGGAGGAAAAGGATAACGCCCGTGAAACATTCTCGGTAGTTTCTAGGGCGGCATCGAATCCGACGGAAAATATCGCTGCTCCTTGCAATGAAAACCAGTCGGAACGGGTTACCATTCCCGCTGACTACAAGTTGTACAATGTTCCGGGAGATGGCTTATGTGGCTATTGGGCAACGTTAACGGCACGGAAGGCTAAGGAAGCCGGTGATGAGACATCGCTTCGAGTTGAAAGAAAAGAAGTATTTGAACTCCTGAGACAGCTATCCGATTGCATCGCCTATACCGTCAAAAAGGAGAATAAAACGGATCAAGAAGTAGAAATGGTAAATGAAATTGATCAACTTCTCCGGGACGGTTATGCAAAAGATTATGAGGATCTTTACCAGAGGATTGAAAGAGGACAGATGCAATTGGATTCTCCATTGGCATTATTTCTAGCCCAAGTGGTCGGTTACAATATCATCCTGGAGTGGGAAGGCGTCAAATCTGGAAGAAGCGTTCATGTACAAGAGCGGTATCGGGCAAATAATGCCCAGGGGATAATTATTATCTATTACTCCGGGAACGGTTCGGGAGGACATTATCAGGCGATTATTCCGAGTAAAATAAATGTTGTTTTTAATTAAGAATCTTAATATTATTTTTAAATAAATGCTTAACAGTTGGGAAAGTTTCAGACAGGGTATATGGAATATGGGAAAAATATTTAAAGTTTATTGTACAACGGTTCTTATATTGGCATCATGCGATGTGGGGGCCCTTAATTTTGATGTGAGGACTGGGTCACAACAAGGACTTGCGTCGTTGCGGCGAAGAGCTGGGGCGCTCCCGCTCACATCGTCACGGCAAAGATTCGGATCGCCGCCGCCGAGTTCCGGATTACCCTTGTTAACCATACAACCACGGAAAAGAGCTGGATCGCCTCCGCTAGCCGCCTCGTCGCGGCAAGGACTTGTACCGTTCCGGCAAGGACTCGTACCGTCACGGCAAAGAGCTGGATCGCCCCCGCTAGCCGCCTCGTCGCGGCAAGGACTTGTACCATTCCGGCAAGGACTCGTACCGTCACGGCAAAGAGCTGGATCGCCCCCGCTAGCCGCCTCGTCGCGGCAAGGACTTGTACC
>JAIRLD010000094.1 GCA_031259665.1 Puniceicoccales bacterium
CCGAAGGAGGTCAAGGAGTCTGTGACTCCTTGCGGGGTATGGGGCGGAGCCCCATAAACAGCCTCCTTGTGGGAGTCCAGAGGGCGGACGTTCTCTGGGTAGCCGAAACCCTCTGAACAGCCTAAATTTTATCTAAATAATCCTGCAAGATTAGTACTGCTGCTGCGGAATCGATGGCGCCACTTTTCCGCAAATTTCGACGATTCTTACCCGAACGCCTTCGCAGATCGCCCACATTTTCGCTGGTCAAGCGTTCATCGATCCGTTCGATCGGGATTGAAACAAACCGCTCAAGCCAATGGATGAAGCGATCCACTTCCATTGCTTTTGCTCCGATTGTATCGTCCATATTAAACGGATAGCCGACGATGATTTTATGGATTTGACGCAGATTCCCGATTTCTGCAATTTTTTGCGCTACTTTTTCCCAAGTGGTCATGGGAATGGCTTCGATGGGCACCGCAAATTTTAGGGCATCGTCACCCACGCTCAAACCCAGCCGTTTCGTACCGTAGTCTATGCCCAAATAGTTCATTTAGCGGAGTGCGATTGCATTTTTTATGAGTTGATCAGCGGAAGCTGTGGGAAAACTTTCCATTATTTTCCGGACCTTTGTTTCTGCCTCCGGGCGTTTGTATCCTAGGGCGATGAGTCCAAGTACGGCATCACTTTGCGCAGAATTGAGTATTTCTCCCGTCCACGCACTATTTTTTATTTTATCCGAAAGTTCCAAAATCAATTTTTCCGCTGTTTTTTTCCCGATACCGGGAATTCCTGCCAGCATGGTAACATTTTGGGTTGCGATGAAGCCATTCAATTCGGACAATTTAAATTTGCTCAGCATAGCCAAAGCGGTTTTAGGTCCAATCCCGGAGACCTTTTCAACGATTAACTTAAAGAAATTGCGTTCTTCCAGGGTATTAAATCCGTAAAGTGAGTGGTTATCCTCACGATAAATGGTATAGATCCACAACTTTATTGCCCCGCCGATCTCTGGTAAATCGACCATCAGAGGAATAAACACCTCATAGCCAACGCCCTGAATTTCAACGATGCAGCTTAGCGGTGTACGATAACCTAAGCGCCCTTCCAGTGTAACAATCACAGCCACAGACTACGACTCCCTTTACGAAGTCAAATAAACTTCATTTACCTTTGGCGATTTTATAGGCCTTTTTATATTGTTCGCGGAAATGGTTAGCGATTTTCGTCTGATACCGAATGGCATGGAGGTAATCTTTATTTTTTGCTTCCTGCATAATTTCTTTTGCGACGCGGTCGTAGGCAAACACATTCAAGTCTTGCATTACGGCCAATGCTTCATCCGCAGCTCTATGGCGTCCTTCATTGCGGGCACGTTGAATGCTGCGCCAAGCTTTGCGCAACTTATCTTCCGGATCTAAAAATGCCATCTTAAAGACGAGACTGAGGGCATTAAAAACGGGTTTCGTCCATTCCTCGCGGTATACGAAATCACCCGTATCATTGTAGGGATTGACATCCGGATCGTTGGAATATTGTAAAAGCTCCGGATTGTACGCCGTTTTCAAAATCGGTGCACGGCAGAGTGGAGTCTGTACGGGTCCTCCGGGTGTCCCCACCCGAAATGCTAGCAAACTTTGGCCTGGAAGGGTTAGAAGAAATTCTAAAAATTCCAGCGCCAATTCTTTATGTTTTGCGCCGCGATACAGGGAAATGGGATCAGGAGAAGGGGAACATCCCGATCGCGGAATGACAAAATTAAAGCGTGGTTTTACCCCACGGCTTACAATATTTGCTTTTTCCGAACGTCCATAGAAATCGGTTGCAATTCCTACGGGACAATTGCCCTCTGCCACATCGAGAACCGTTTGTGCCGAAGAATCCGTCATATAATGCCCATTGGAAACAATTTTTTGAATTAATTTCAACCCTTCGAACCAACCCTCTCGGATCGCTAGTGCTTCGATTTTTTTGGGATCCCGATCGGGATTTTCCTCACTCATTTTGCGATTAAAAACGATTTGCATCTGCTGCTGGATGAGCATTTCGTAGGATTTGAGTGTCGAGCTGCTCTTAGTTGGATCGACAATCGCAATGCCATTGATGTAGCGCGGATCGGCGAGATCCATCCAAGTTTCGGGAGGATGTTCGATCCCGCGGGCTTTGAGCGCATCCGTATTATAAATAATTCCAAAACTCGAAAGACTTCCTCCGATCCAATGGCCATTGGTCTCCCATAGACGTTCGCCCGCAAAAAATTCTGGAATCGTATTATCTCTGAAGAGTTCCGGATGCATTTGAATAAATTCGCTGGGTACGGTATATCCCTTGGCACACTGCATTTTGTGATCGAAAACACCGCTACCAAATAGTAAATCGATGCCACAACCCACATTCGATTCGAAAAAAGCACATCTCACTTCCCACTCCTTTGGGATAGCGTTTTGTTCCGTTACATTTTCCAGGCGAGAAAAAATCGTTCGAACTTCCTGAGTCCAAGGTTTTTTTAAAATCTTTTCCCAATAAAAGCGAAAATTATTCAAAAATAGCGAATCGACATAGCGCGCCACATCGCGGCCACCACCGGGATGACGCCAGTCGACGACGACCGTTTTGCCTGTTTTTTTCCGGTACCACTCGGAAAACCCACGACCATACTCGCTGCGCAATGTTTCGTTATGTGCGGTAATGATTACGATGACATCGTCCGACGAAATGGGTACCAAAGTAACTTCTCGGCGTTGAAAAATAAAGGGAATCGCAACCACTAGAGCAACACCGATGAGAATAACGATCTTTTTAACCATTTTACTCGCTTAAAATAATCACATCCTCCGGCAAAGCCCAGGCATAAATTCCATAGCGTTCGGTTTGGGTCATGTGGCAGGGATTCAGTTCCGAAATTTGCAGTTGTACGCCATTTTTTTCAAAGGAGTAATGGGCAACCTCTCCAAAATACGTCGAATGCCCGATCATACCTTCCACGCAATTTTCCTCCGTCGGTAAGCTTTCCAATTTGATACTCTCCGGTCGGATGAGAACTTTTACATTTCCACCTTCCCGAATTTTATCATCCTGCGCATCGACCATACCGCGGAAATTACCGATCTTTGTCCGCACAAAGGCTTCATCGACACCCTTCCGAATCACGACGCCTTCAATAATATTCGTTTCGCCAATAAAATTCGCCACAAAACAACTATTGGGCCGCTTATAGAGTTCCAATGGAGAGCCGATTTGACCAATATTACCCCGATCGAGTATGGCAATGCGATCCGCTATGGATAGCGCTTCCTTTTGATCGTGGGTTACGTAAATGGAAGTCAGGTGATAATCCTTACAGATGCGGCGAATTTCCGTACGCATTTCGTTGCGCAATTTGGCGTCGAGATTGGAAAGGGGTTCATCCAGTAGTAAACAGCGCGGACGAACGACCAGTGCTCGGGCTAAGGCAACGCGCTGTTGTTGACCACCGGACAATTCATTGGGTTTACGGGACGCGTAGGGTAACATCTGGACACTCTCCAAAGCCTCACCAACGCTTTGGACAATTTCCGCTTTTTTCATCTTTTTCTGCTGCAAACCAAATGCTACATTCTGTTCGATGGTCATATGGGGCCAAAGAGCATAGCTCTGGAAAACCATACCCGTTTTTCGCCTATGGGGCGGCACTTTAGTCACTTCCTTTTCACCAAAAAATATCTTTCCAGAATCGACCGGATAAAAACCCGCGATGGTGCGCAACAGTGTCGTCTTACCGCAACCGCTCGGTCCCAATAGGAAAAATAACTCCCCAGCCTCAATGTGTAGATCGATGTGATTCAAAACGACGTTTCCCTGAAACTGTTTCACCAAATTACTAATGGTTATTTCTATCATCTGGCTACCTAGAATCTGGAACAAAAATTCATTCTGTCAAAAATTATTTCAGGCAAGGGGAATTCTTCCCCTTGCAACCCCTACCAGGGGATCCATCCCCTGGACCTGGATTTGCGGGTTGATCCAGTGGCATCGCCCCTGGATCCAAACCCAAGGGTCCCAAGGACCCGCCCGGCCCGTCGGGGCGGGCTGGGTTTTTTGATTGT
>JAIRLD010000114.1 GCA_031259665.1 Puniceicoccales bacterium
ATTTTCCCCGGAAATTTCTCCCGAGAAAAATATTTCTCCAAAAAATCTTCTCCAAAAATTTAGGATTACTCGGAATAAACGAAAACAATTATTTTCACCAAAATAATTTGACAACCACCGCTTTCCTTCCAAGGCTAGCAGGTAGAGGATGGGAGCGAGCGGCACGTCGAAAATTTCAATCACCACCGACACCGGCCTGGTAAAAGATAACACGTCTGTCATCGCCTTTACAATTATTCCTGGAAAAATCTTTTTCTAAAGCAACTTGACAGCCACGGTTTTTCTTCCAAAGCTAGCAGGTAAAGGGTGGGAGCGAGCGATACGTCGAAATCCCGGGCTGACAGGGTCAGCAGCCGTCTTGCCGACTTCGTCGGCTAGGCCGATACGATCGGCTGCGATAGAGCTGGCTTCGCCAGCAATGGCGGCAAACCAACTCTACGGAGGGCTTCAGCACGCGCGATAGCGGTATGGGTGCCGCCACTGGCGGCCCTTGGAAATCACTTGACAGCCACGGTTTTCCTTCCAAGGCTAGCAGGTAAAGGGTGGGAGCGAGCGGCACGTCCATAGCCTAAAACCAAAATAACCCAAAAATGTTTTATTTCCATGAACACCTAAAGTACCCACACCTCGAAAATCTAAACGCCAAAAACTATCTGCATCCCCCTAAAAAGCTTGACAATAGTAAAGTACCTGAAAATGCTTAAATCTCCGAACAATAATAGCTTCGGTTAGCAGTTAGCTTTAAATATGAGTTTTGACGTTTATACTTTTCGCCAGCAATTTCCAATTTTAAGTGGCCAAAATCGCTTTGGCAAACCGCTAATTTACTTCGATAATGCCGCTACAACTCAGCTGCCAGAATGCGTCATCGAAGCCATGATACACCACTTGCGCACGTGTAATGCAAACGTACATCGCGGAATACATGATCTCGGCGCAAAAGCCGAAGAAGTCTACGAATCCACGCGTAAAATAATCGCCCGGTGGATCAATGCCCGCGAAATACGGGAAATTATCTTCAATTCGGGTACGACGGAAGGTCTCAATTTTCTAGCATCCCAATTCACCTCGCTCACCCCAAAAGACGAAATTATCCTATTTATCCAGGAACATCACGCGAATATTCTCCCCTGGCAACGGCTTGCAGCAACCATTCGGGTCGTCAATATGACCGAATCGGGCGATTTCGACGGAGAAGATTTTGAACGTAAGCTTTCGGAACGTACGCGGATCGTTTCCATTGCGCACGTCGGCAATGTTTTAGGAACAGTTAATCCGATTCCAAAAATTGCACAGATGGCCCATGCGGCGGGAGCACTCTGTATCGTCGATGGCGCACAATCACTGGGTTACGGCCCAATCGATGTACAGGAAATGGGGTGTGATTTTTTCACCACCTCAGCACATAAAGCCTTTGGACCGATGGGGATCGGATTTCTCTATGGACGTGCCGAATACCTCGAACGTTTTCAGCCATATCATTTAGGTGGCGGGATTGTTGAGCGCGTCGCCTTCGATCAACCGGCCCTATTTCGCGAAATCCCAGCCCGTTTCGAAGCGGGGACGCCGAATGTCGTCGGAATCGCCGGGCTACAGGAAGTGGTTCGATTTCTCGAAAAAATCGATTGGCCCGCGGTACAGAATCATAGCGAGCAACTCAAGGGACGTATTTTTGAGATTTTGGAACAAAATTCTTCCATTGAAATTTTAAAGCCAAGCAATCGACGGGCAGGGATTATTTCTTTCATTCACCGATCCGTTCATCCTCACGACGTGGCAAGTATTTTCGACAGCGAAGGAATTGCAGTCCGCGCAGGACACCACTGCGCACAACCACTCATGAAAGCGCTCAATATTAACGGAACGGTTCGCCTATCGCTTGCCCCCTATAACACAACGGAAGAGGTCGAACAGTTAGCGGTAGCACTCGACAAAATACCTCATATTTTGAAAGGAAAATAGGAATAAAACTTCATTAATGTTGAATGTTTTATTTTTTCTCTTGACAAAATACTTTCTATAGCACACTTATTTCACATGTGTTGTAAGGTAAACATTGACAGCTAAAGACATGTGGATCTCCGATAATGCAGCAGGAGAGCTACAGAAAGCCTCAACATTTCCAAGCTTTTCTTTTCTCCTCTTCCCCTACTTCTTTCTATTGTCTTTTCCGATTGCAGCCGATTGCAGCTCTTACATCGGTATCTCTGCATTTCTCCCCTTAGCCCTTCTTTCCTTAGACACGACGAACTGCAGTACTTACACTCCTTCATCTTTTTCCTTCTTATTTCATTTTAGGTATACACTATGATATGCTTTCAGTTGTCAATACAGAAGAGGGAGGGGAAGGTTTAATGAGCGGTTCAAAATCACAGCTGGGATAGTTAATCTGAAGAGCAGATTTGGATTCGTATGAATCGGGAGTAGATAATTGGGAGGGTAGGGGAATCTATCTTATATCCTTTGATAATCACTTTTGCAACAGGTTTATTCCTGCAGCTTTTTCCGACAAATTGCCACCACGGACATCGTCCATCGTTAATTCCTTCAAAATATCGACAACCGCTGTACGGATTGCATGTAACTGATTTACGTTACTAGAGCTAGACCCACTGACTCTTGTACTATTAGTATCCATAATATCTTCTTATTTTATTTTTTTTAAAAAAACGCAATACTTTTTATGAAATATTTAATAACCATATTTCCAAACAAAATAAAAGCCACACCGCGGGAAAATTAATTAAATTTTTCAATAAAAATGACGCCAAAATTATTTAATTTTGCCGCCATTTACAATGGTTACTTGTACTTAATTTTGGTATTCCGATAATTGTATTACAGTTTTTCACAACGTTTCGGTACCAGGACAATTATGTTATGACTTTTCCACAAATTACTACTTAAACACTCTTTAGCTAGCCGGCGGTGGGATTTGCGGTGGTGGCGCTTCGCTTCTAACCCACCCAAATTGTCCCTGAAATGTTGCTTGCTCCGGAGTCAGCGACACATCCTGAACGTTATACTGATCACTTCCCCAATCGGAAAGGCCCATGTTTTGCAATGCGAGCTCTATATGTTCCATCGATGGACGCTTAGTAGGGTCCATCGAAAGACAATCCACTGTCATCGCCGCAAGCCTTTCTAATACCGGCTCCGGATAGGATTTCCCTGTAGCTGCTTGCATTGCATCATTCATTTCTTGAAATTGCTTTAATACATCTTGCCTAATTGCCTCACGCGCGTTGCCCTCGGCCTTCACCACCTTGTCTGCCGGAAAACTTTCCAGTAATCCTTCCATCTCCTTCTTAATGGAACGAATTTGAGTCATCGAGTTCTCAACTCCTTTAATGTTCGAAGAAAGTTTTTCGAGCCCTAATTGCTTTTTCTTTATGTCTTGTATTAAATTCCTCCTCTTCACCGCTTCTTCTGGTGGGATTTTGTTTAATTGAGCTTGAATCTCTTCGATCTCATTTGAAATTTGTTGATGTTGTTTACGCCAACCAGGTAACTGATTTATCCCCTTCCTACATTTTGCATCTAATCCCTGTAGTTGTTCGTTTAATCCTTGCAGTCGACTTTTATTCTCACCTTCTTCCATCAAAGCAATTTTTGCTGCAAATCCTTCCCGTTGATACTTCGCAATGAAAGGAGAATTCATCTCGCACCGTCCGGTATGAGGATTTTGTGGTGCTTCACAATTTGTAAAATTTTTTGCGATTTTCCCAAAAAACAATGATGGTAACATAGTGCCTATGGTATATACATCGTAACTTTTCGCATTGGTAGCTTCAAATCGTTTATTAATTTCCGCCTGAAGAAGAGCTTTTTCTTCCGGACTCATCGGATTTCCGCCATCCACTCGCTCCTTTATCATCGCTCGAACTTCTCCCAGATATTCTAGCGCCGAGAAATGTTCTGGTGGCATATTCGGAGAAGCTGTCGTTACATTTGTCCCTTCTTTGGCAGTTGCTCCAAAGTCGATTATCCGCACTCCACCTTCTTCGGGAAACATGATATTTCGGAGATTTATATCATGATGAATCATTCCTTGCTGATGCAAGCTATTCAACCCGACTGCTAATGTGAGCATCGACTGTATCGCTTCCTGCGGAGTATTCGCATTTCCAAAACGAGTAGTACTGGATCGATCTATAGCCTTACCAGCCTCCATTCCTGTGATTTTTTCCTGAATTAGCGAACCATCCCCGCGCGTAACGGGAACTACCGCTACAGTGAGTCCTTGCACATCGGAAAGAAGCGTTCCTTGCTTGACCCCAGTAGCATATGCGTCGGCTATAGCTTGTCCGACATCTCCTTCGTCTTTTAAGGCCTTTTCTCCTTTGCCTAGTTTAGCTGTTTTGACCACAACTTCCTGCTCTCTTCCTGCAGAATCGGCAACTGTACCAAAATGTACGATACCCAACCCACCTTCTGCTAGTTTTCTTCCTTGAACTACCTCTGTATCTTCAGGAATAACACTCAACGGCGTCAACGGATTAGCTGCAAGAAATTGCTCCTTATCTCGAAGATTTTGAAGATTTTGAAGTGCACTTTTTAGTACCTCAAATTCCCCGCTACTTGAGGCAATTGTAGATCGTTTATTTAAAATTTTCATCGCCATTTTAGCAAGATCTGTCGTTGAAATGCCACTCTCAAATATCGTTTTAGCATGGGTCGCCGAAAGGGAGGTTCGGAGATCTTGAATACTTATTTTTGGGGGATTTATTTCTTGAAAATCCGCACTAGTGCTTCCTAAAACGTTAGAAGCCATGATACGAAGGGCGTTATTATTATTATTTACAGTACTCATAGTATCCTTTATTTTATTTTTTTTAAAAAAATGCAATACTTTTTTGCAAAAAATTAAATAATCGTATTCCAAAGCCAAATACAAAACGTATCGTGAAATAACGCAAAATGTCGCTTGACTTGCAGAAACAATATTAATAGGTATAGGAAATCGTAAGTTATGGCCGAAAAATCAATCGATCAAAGGGTGAGGGAGGTAATCGTCAACTCTCTCAATATCAGTGAAGAAAAAGTGACCGATCATGCGTCGTTCTTAGACGACTTAGGGGCGGATTCCCTCGGAACCGTCGAACTCATGATGGCTTTCGAAGATGAATTCGAAAACGAAATCGAAGGCGGTATCCCCGAGGCAGATGCCGAAAAATTACTCACCGTCAAAGACGTCATCGAATATATTAAAAGCCGCATCGCATAATGAGTGTATGTCGGAATCACATCGTATTGTCATTACGGGGTTGGGAAGTGTAACTTCGCATGGATATACTGTCTCCGGCCTTTGGGATAACCTCATCGCAGGCAAAAGTGGAATCACACGGATCACCTCTTTCGATCCAGCGATCTATTCTTGCCAAGTCGGTGCGGAAGTGAAAAACTTCAATCCCGAAGATTATATGGACGCAAAAGATGCCAAACGAAGCGATCGTTTTACCCATTTCGCCGTTGCTGCTACCCAAAATGCTATCCAAGATGCCGCATTCGATCTCAAACGATTCGATCCCTTCCGTGTTGGTGTCATTATCGGTTCGGGTATTGGCGGCATCGATACCATTCAAAAACAGACCGCACGTTTTCACAATCTAGGCACACTGAGGGTATCACCATTTATGATCCCATCCCTCATCTGTAACATGGCATCGGGAGTCGTTGCCATTCAATACGGATTCAAAGGCCCTAACTTCTCGGCCGTAACCGCATGTTCCTCGTCAGCCCATACCATCGGCGAAGCTTACCATATGCTTAGACTCGGAAAGGCAGATGCTATTTTCGCCGGAGGAAGCGAAGCAGCACTCATCGAACTCAGTTTTGCCGGATTTTGTATGATGAAAGCAATGTCAACCCACTTCAACGACGAACCGGAACGAGCTAGTCGCCCCTTCGACGCCCAACGGGACGGCTTTGTAATGGGCGAAGGAGCCGGAATCGTTTTGCTCGAAACTTTGGAAAGTGCCCTGGCACGCAAAGCAAAAATTTACTGCGAGGTGATCGGCTACGCAGCAAATTGCGACGCCTACCATATTACGAGCCCAGATCCAGAAGGTAGCGGATTAGCCAATTGCCTAAAAAACTTACTGCACGAATCGGGACTACAACCCACCGATGTGGACTACATCAATGCCCACGGTACGTCGACGGAAATGAATGATAAAACCGAAACATTCGCCATTAAACATGTCTTTAAAGAGGATGCAAAAAAAATAAAAATCAGCTCAACAAAAAGCATGACAGGGCATCTGCTGGGAGCGGTAGGTGGAATCGAAGCGATTGTCTGCGCCAAAGTCATCGAAACGGGTATCATACCCCCAACAATTAATTATGAAAATCCCGATCCGGAGTGCGATTTGGATTACGTTCCCAATAGGGCAATTCGGCAAAATGTAAACGTTGCGATCAGTGAAAACCTCGGGTTCGGAGGACATAACGCTGCATTGATGTTTAGAAAATATTCATGATTCTTCGTCTATTCATCGGTACCATAGGCTCTATCGTTGCGAAGTTACCCGTCGGTTGTGTCGCATTGTTATGTCAATTTTGGGGACAATTTTTCTTTTTATTTTTCCGACGGAGACGGCGGATTATACTTTCGAATATCACCCATGCTTTTTCTGAAAAAACGGAAATGGAATGCAAAATCCTAGCGCGGAAAAGTTGTACACGCATGATTGAATTGGGACTCCTAGCAATCGCACTTCCCTATTTTTCAAAAAAACGGATTCGGCGATCCTTTCAGTTGGACGATTCAATCGGAGATTTTTTCCGTGAAAAAGTACAAAACGATGGTCCACGGATCGTCTTACTGCCCCATCTTTCACAGATGGAAGCGATGACGATCATACCACTATTGGATGAAGCGGCGAAGCAAAATGAAATCGGTGTGATTTACCGGCCATTTAAGAGCAGGTCACTGGAGCAATTTATCCGCAAAACGCGGGAAAAATTTGGATTAAAACTGTTAACGCGGGGGAAAGGATTTCTGGAGGCTAAGGAAATTTTAAAGCGCAATGGAATAGTTGTCATTTTATTTGATCAAAACGCCAATGACTGGGGAATTTTGTCGACATTTTTCGGACGAATTGCCTCCACAACACCCCTTCCAGACCTTTTATATAGACACTTTCGTTGTCCCATCTATGGACTAATACCCCAGCGATTGGGAGTTTTTCGGGCAAAATGTTTCGCGGAGCGCCTCAA
>JAIRLD010000102.1 GCA_031259665.1 Puniceicoccales bacterium
AGAGCCCCTAGGCAGACTAGTCCAAAAAGTCGAAATTAAATTGTTGCTCCTCGGGTTTCGCCTTAGTTTTTTTCCGCAATATACCTTGAAGGACACTACCTTCGGACTCGAGGGAGGACAATATTTCGTTGGCGCGCTGGATGATCGAGGGAGGCATACCGGCGAGTTGCGCAACGTGGATACCGTAGGACTTATCCGCCGCACCTCTTTCGATGGAACGGAGAAAAATAATCTCGTCATTCCACTCCTTGACGACAACGTGAAAATTCTTTACGCGGGTTAAATCCTTCGCCAATTTCGTCAACTCATGGTAATGGGTTGCAAATAGGGTTCGTGGTCCAAAGTGCCAACGTTCATGCAAAAATTCTACAATTGCCCAGGCAATGCTCAACCCGTCGTAGGTACTCGTTCCACGCCCCACTTCGTCCAAAATAATTAAACTGCGCTCCGTCGCGTTGTTCAAAATATTCGCCGTTTCATTCATCTCCACCATGAACGTCGATGTACCACTTGCTAGATCGTCGTTAGCCCCGATTCGCGAAAAAATACGATCCACAAGCCCAAGCTGGCATTGTTTCGCCGGTACCCAACAACCCATCTGTACCAAAATAACAATCAACGCAACCTGACGAATGTAGGTCGATTTGCCCGACATATTGGGACCCGTAATGAGTGCAATTTGTGTTTCTATCGAGGAAAGTTCCGTATCATTGGCGATAAAATCACGCATTCCGGCTAACATCTGCTCCGATTCTTTGATAATTTTCTCCACAACCGGATGACGCCCACCTTGAATGATGATGGCACAGTCGTCGATAATTTCCGGCTTACAGTAATTCCCGTACTTCGCCAATTGTGCCCATCCACTCAAAACATCAATTTCAGCCAATTGCCCCGCCAATTCGTAGAGCGGCGTACTCTTTTCTAAAATATTCTGGACAATCCCCTTCAATAATTCCTGTTCTTGCTCGATGAGACGATCGTTAGCCGATAAAATCTCCCGTTCCTTCTGCTTCAACGCTTCGGTAACATAGCGCTCCCCATTAACTGTCGTCTGCCGACGGATGTAGTCGCCGGGAACGAGACGCAAATTAGCCTTCGTAACCTCAATGAAATAACCAAAGTTACTGTTGTACTTCACCCGTAAACTTCTAATCCCCGTACGCTGCTGCTCAGTGCGTTCCAATTCGCAAAGCCACTCGTTCGTATGCTGTACCAAATTTCGTAAATGGTCGATTGATTCGTCAAATCCATCGCGAATATATCCCCCCTCCGCAATATTATTGGGGAACGTATCCGCCAACGATTTTTGAAGCAATGTGAGTAACTCCGAAAACAAATCGATTTTTCCTGCCAATGCCGCCACCTCCTGGACTTCAAATTCTGCCAATAAACGAACGATCTCAGGCAATTGTAGTAGGGTCGTACGTAGGGAACCGAGTTCCCGCGGATTGCGAATTTGATTGCTAATGCGCGTCAGTATGCGAGGAATATCGGCGATCTGATCGAGATATTTTTTGAGCACATCTACCTGCTCTATCTCTGCTACAAATCCACCCACAACGTTGTGCCGCCACGTCATTTCCTCCCGGTTAATGGAAGGTTTCATCAGCATCTTTTCGAGTAAGCGGGCTCCCATAGCCGTCTTAGTGTAGTCGATGACAGAAAGTAAGGTATTTGCTCGCCCACCCTTACCGTTCCGGAAAAGTTCCAAATTACGCGCCGTATTGGTGTCGATGATCATCGTATACTGCTGCTGAAACTTTTGAATCCGTGTAATATTGCGGGGCTTTTGACGTAAATTGTCCGTAACATAGAAAATAAGCGCACCCGCAGCTCCGATGGCGGAATCATTATGGTCGATACCGTAGCCGGATAGATTACTGACCTTGAAATTCTCTAGCAATAATGTTAGCCCCCGCTCCTGATCGAAATAATAGTGAGGCAACTCGGTAATCGCACAATTCGCCGAAACGAACAAAAACATTTCCCGATCCCGTGTCGGTAGCTGCTCAATTTTTTCCTTATCGGCGGCATCGATAAGCATTTCCCTGGGAGCAAGTGCGGCAATGATATGGGCAACGGCATGGAAATCGCTTCCTTCGGCCATTTGAAACTCTCCCGTAGAGACTTCCAACCAGGCGATGGAAACTCCAGTCGGAATTAATTTGAAACTCAATAGATACTGATTATATTTAGGATTGAGGAAGTTTTCGGTGATCAGTGTTCCTGGAGAGAGTATTTTAGAGACTTGGCGATTGACGATTTTTCCGGGACGAGCGATTTCAGTTTGATCACAAATCGCGACCCGATGGCCAGCCTGAATGAGTCGTCTGATATAGGAATCAGCGGCATGGTGTGGAATACCAGCCATGGGCATATCCTGACGTTTGGTAAGGGTAATGCCGAGAACCTTAGCTCCAATAATCGCATCTTGATTGAAGAGTTCGTAGAAATCGCCGAGGCGGAAGAGGAGCAAAGTATTTTCAGGAATTGACCTTTTCAATTCGCTATACTGACGCATCATGGGGGTATCAATAGAGTCTTTTTCCGACATGGGGAGAACAATAAACGCCTCCCCTATAAATCTCAACCCTAAAGAATAGCGATACGCCCGTGGAGAATATTTTAATTTTTTATGCAACCTTTTACTGGGTACTCGCCGCCGAGTTACAGCCACCGTAAAAGATTATCTTCCTGGGAGGGGCTTCTCGAAAGGGACAACTCCACTCAATGGTTTCATCTGCCGAGGGTATTCGCGTAGATGTAATGGGTAATTGGGTCCTGATTTCTGAATTGCCGGGAAACCTGAAGCGCACCTGTGAGGTAACCAACGCTCCATCATTTGCCAAGCTTCTAATGCCAAGAATGGGCGAACATTCGGTCTTCTCAACGAGGACAAAACGACCATCCAAATTCTCAAATTTCATGCTGATTGCAACACCATTAAACACTGGAATTAGATTACCATTAGAAACGTTACACAAAGGATGTCCTATTAAAAAAGCTCCATCCGCAGTACCATTTTGACCGCGATAGGCTAACACAATTTGTTTAAAGACATGAAAAGCATCCGCCCCATTCAATCCTACACCTCCGTCTGCTTCCGGTTTTTGAAGATAATTTAAAAGCACTTGGAAGACTTCTTGAGTGTCTTTAGCTCCTCCCTCAAAATCTCTAAAAATTTCTCCGGTAATGGAAAATTTCTTTTTTTCTATCATTAAAATTAGAACACTGGAAGAGATATCCCTTTTGAACACTGCTGCCTTTGCATAAAGACTCAATTGTTCAGGGGCAACTTTCAGATCCGCTTCAGATCCTTGACCAAAGTCATTAAAAATTCCCGTCACTTTCTCGAGACTGTCTGCAGCCATAACGGCTCGACAAAGAACCGGATCGGGGTTGGTACAAGGATCATTTGAAGCGCGAACCATATCGGCATCTGGAATATCTGACATTAAAACAGGCGCTTTTCTTGAGAACGGATTACACAAACAATGGAGCATAAGCTCGATGCGGATTTTGTCGTCATCTAAAATCTTACATTGTTCGCACAAAATATTCATTAAGCCCGCTTTTTTCGTTGCCCGATCTCGAAAAACGTGGATCACCGCCTTCGCAAAATCCAGCTCATCAATCTCCCTACGTTCACATGATTCTTCGAAGTGCCAAAAACTCTCTTTTAGATTTTCATCCAAATGATATGGATAAAGAGTATCATTCGCCAGCCAATCAAACCATTCCCGAGGAGAAAACCAACGTGCTATAGCCATACAATTTACCATTCCCGAGAGGGAAAACAATAAACCAACCATAATTGTCTTTGTAATCTTTTTCATAACGCCTTATGTTCTATTCATTTTTTATGTTATTTTAAGCCTGAAAAATAAATTATTTTTTAATTTATTACACAAAAGTGACTTTAAAATTCTACCGCAGCCTTTCATTGGGTACTCGCCGCCGAGTTACAGCCACCGTAAAAGATTATCTTCCTGGGAGGGGCTTCTCGAAAGGGACAACTCCACTCAATGGTTTCATCTGCCGAGGGTATTCGCGTAGATGTAACGGGTAATTGGGTCCTGATTTCTGAATCGCCGGGAAACTTGAAGCGTAATTCGGAGGTAATCAACCGATTACGTAATATGTTTATTAAACCAAAAATAGGCGAACATTCGGTCTTCTCAACGAGGACAAAACGACCATCCAAATTCTCAAATTTCATGCTGATTTCAACACCATTAAATTTTGGCAGTAGGCCAGCATTGGAAACTTCTATCAAAGGCGCGCCCATTAGATTATACCCATCCGCAACACCATTTTGGCCGCGATAGGCTAACACAATTTGCTTG
>JAIRLD010000027.1 GCA_031259665.1 Puniceicoccales bacterium
ATCCCTTTTTGGCTTTACGCTTTCCAAATTCCGTCCCCAAATTTCGGCTTTTGCCTCTTTTTCTCTCGCTATTTTTGCCTTTAATTTTCCCCCTTAATTTCGCCATCCGCGTAGGTATAATCAATGATCCACGATAGAAGATCAAACATTACAAGAGTTCTATAATGAATTAGGACCTAAGTGGACAAAAATTAGCAAGAAGATGAAGGCGAAAGGTTACCATCGGAATAGTCGCCAGTGCAAAGGTCGGATGAAAGTTTTGTTCGATTGGGCCAGAGCCGGTGCCTAGGGATTTTGTTGTGCACGATTCCGTGCAGCAATTTCTCCCGCAGGGTCGTCCTTTGATAGTTTTATGATGCGTACCGTGCGAAAAGTGGGTTGATTTTGGAAATTTCTTGTATTTTGTACTTGACAAAGATTGAAGAATTTAAGATAAAACTTCCACTATGTTGAAGCATATATTATCTAAAAAACGAAACGTATTGCCATTGGTTGTATGGAGTTTCGTTGTGTTGAATGGAGAGACCGCTTGTCATGCTGCTGCTCCTGAGAGTCCGCTTACAGGAGGTTTTAGCTTTAATCAGTCTGGTTATCCGTCTGTTTTTTTGCCAAATTGGCCCGATTCAGATAGAACAACGCGAGAACTCCATGTAGAGCCACGTCCGGAAATCGACGAGGAAGAATCTAATAATGAAGAAGAATCAGATGGGAATGCTCTTGATCGTATATTTGCGAAAGCTCGTAATCTTCGGCAGTCATGTAGAGAATGGACCCCTGAAGAAAATGAAATGATACAAAGGTTCCGTAGGTTAAGATCTCAGCAGGCAGAAACTGACGGGACGCAGGCGATGGATTACAGTCAGGATGATGACTAATGCCTAAGGTGAATAAGGATTTTGTCCGTTCGGACCGCACCCAATGCCTAAGGGTTTCGTTGCCCATGGTTCCGTGGGCAGGCAACCCTTATCCTCCCTGTGAAAACTATATCGTATACCACCAAATCTAGCGCTAATGCTCCGTCGTCGACTAGGCGTCAACCTTGATCAGTAGCGTCGGATGACACGGAATCTTAATGTCTGCGTAAGGCGGTAGCTGGTCGGCGTTGCGGACGATTCTATCATTGGTGGAAGCGTTTCCTTTGATAGATTTATGATACTTATCCGAATCGGAACGTTGAACAACTTTGCCGTTCTTGTCAAGAACTTCAATCTGTTGCTTGATGCCGTCTACCGTTACACGAACGGCGCAATAATCGGGGGGGTGAGTTAGATTGTACCTCTGACGAATGTCCCCGGGCATGAAAAAGCAAATCGTCTGATCCTTGTGGATCGGTAAAGTAGCACAGGTGCATTGCGATTTAAATAGAAGCATCTTCCCGTTCTTCAGGCAACCGTTGTAGCCCGCATAAAAATCTATGGTGCAATTGTCCACATAGTTGAGATTTTTATCGTCGGTGCTCCCGCATATAATAATTTCAAACTGTCCCCACTTTTTTATCGAAGACAGAAGACGACTGATAGGAAATTTTACTTTTTTAGTTTCGAATCTTGCTTTCGACTGAAATTTTTTCGGTTCCTTAGAATCGGCTCGAACATTCGCTCCCAGTAATTCATTCATCGCTTTATCCATCGTGGGTGTCGCTACTGATCGCAACGCCTGATTCATCTCCTGAAGAACTTTGGCTTCCTCCTCATCGGAAAGTATAGCCGTTTCGCTAAGAAGATTGTCGGAAAAAGAACCATTTATCCCAAGGATAACCGATAATATTTTTTTAGCTGAACTTTTCATTATTTCAGAATAATATAAAGTTATAACTTTACATCAAGTAAAAAATATATAGCATACGCTTCCATGGATAGTCGAATAGATAATATGAAGGATATCCGCAATATGGTTAGTGATGCGGGTGGTGTGAAGGGAACATCCTTAGCCGATGTTAAGGGCCAGGAAATTTTGGGAATAGGATTGCCTCCCGTCCGAAAAGAGTTGGACCGAAGTCCGTTAGAAGCGGCTAAGGATGAATACAATCCGTTAGAAACGAGTGATTTTTCGCAAACTGTACAAAAAGATGCCAATGTCCATGCGATTAAATTGACCAATTTGGATGGTTTTCCGGAATGAAACGAATATTTTTTTTAAGGAATGTGTATCATGGAAAAGAATATAAAAATTATTTCACTGTCGTTTTTATGTTTACTGAGTGCGGATGCGTCCCAACGAGGGGATAATAATATACGTCATGGGCGTGATTGGAGAAGATTGAATGACTCAAAATCTGCCCAAGAAGTTCCCGCAAAAAAAAGGAAAATACAACAGGTACAAAAGCAGTCGCCCAAGAATAAAAAGGGGGGACAACAGGCAGTTTCGAAGAAACCGGAACAGCCGACACAAAGTCACTCAAAGAGTCATACATCATTAGTTGTGCGAAACTCGCCGTCAACGACACAGTTGAACAGGAGTAGTGTGCAAGACTTGCCGTTAGCAACACAGCCGAGTAGGAGTAGTCGTTCGGTATATCCACAATTGAGACCCAGGCAATTACCTTCAAATTTAAGTGGCAATAGTTCAGGTACAGCGGTAGCGAATGTTCAAAAAGTAAATACTCAACAAAAACCAATCGAAGATTTGACGCAAAGACGGGCGGAACGCGATCAAAGAATAACAAGCTTAAAGGATCAATTGGTTGAAACGAGTGTGACGGGACGCAATAAATTGCCAACGAAACACGATGGGGCGGAGGATACTCAACAAAAACAAATCGAAGATTTGATGCAAAAACTGACGGAACGCGATGAAATGATAGCAAACTTAAAGGATCAATTGGCTAAAGCGAAGGCGTTGGGTGGAAACATTCCGATATCATCATCGTCATTGCCATTGTATATTCCGCCACCTCCACCGCCTCCACCGCCTCCACCGCCTCCGAGTTCAAAAAAGCCTACGAAAGATATATACGGACGTTCTATTGATGAGAATGGGCAAGTAATCGGTGCAGCGAAAAAATCTTCTCCACAACCGGTAGGTCCAGAAATGCCGATACAAAATCCTTTCGATCTTATCCAACAGGGGAAATTCAAAAGGAATCTTACGCTGACCGAGCAATCGGCCGAAAGGGCAAAAGCAGCTAACCAAAAAGTTCAGGAAGCTGCTAAAATCGTTAAAGAATCGCGAGATCTAGATACGGTGAAGCAGGCCCTGAAGGTGGTTATTATAGAAGCAGAACAGGCACGGCTAGCGGCTAAAGCGGCCAAATCACAATTGGAAATAAGCCAGAAAAATATATTGCGAGAGGAGCGACGCAAGGAAATACAAGCGGCGGCCGAAACGGCAGCAACGGCAAAGAATACGGCGAAGACGACAGTCAAAGAAGCAATAGAAGCGGCGAGACTACTCATTGATAATAAAGTGGATGTGATCGTAAAGGAAGCTAAAACGGAGGTGAAAAGTGCCAAAAACGGTAAAAATAAGCAGGGAAAGACACCCCCAAAAGACCCTAAATTGCTGACGACAGGGGACATTGTAAATGCAATGGCTAAGATACGTCCAGCAGTGGCGAAAAGTGATGATAGCGACGATGGTACAGAAACAGAGAGCAGCGAGTGGTAATCATCCATGAATTTTGTTTAGATCACAGACCAAGAGATCCGCAGCGATGCGGATCTTTTTTTATATTCGGTGGCGCCATTTTTTTAATCCCTGAGATAGGAAAACTGTTTTTTATTAATTGCGAAAACGGCTTAACAAGTTTACGAATAGTCCCAAGGCTCAGTGGTAAAGGATAGGAGCAAGCGTCACGTCCAAAAAAGAGTTACCTGTTTTATAAGACTTTTTAGAAAATTGTCAATGCTTTATCGAATTATTAGTATGCTCTGATTCTAATGTTGTCTTTTTTAACCCGTTGATAATTTCTTCGCCATGCAGGAAATTTTTAATTCCAGTACCTTACATGTCTACGCCGAAACAAATGCTATCCATTTTGACTGCTTGGGTCTCTGGAATATTACCCAAAGTTCCTGGGATTTCAAAAATCATATCCCGAAAAATATCACAAAAATTATCGTCGATGCTGCCCAACTCCAACAAATATCTTCCCCTTTTCTTGTCTTTCTGAGCCACCTGAAATCCTGGGCCAAAACCAATAATGTAGCCGTGGAAACATACCATCTCCCAAAAAACATCGAAAAGTTTTTCAGCCTCCCCCAAACGACTGTCGTCTCCCATACCCAGTCCCCAAAAACCTTCGGCTTTTTCTACCGCATCGGAAAACAAACCATCGATTTTTATTCCAATTTGAAAGAAGGAATGCTTTTTTTTCTATCCCTCTTTAAATCATTGGCCATTATCGTAATCTCCCCTAACAAAAATAAATGGAAAAATCTTTTGCCCTTTCTTCAGCAAACCGGTTTCGATGCCCTCCCTATCGTTGCCCTCATTAGCGCACTCGTCGGACTTATTATGGCCTTTGTTGGCGTTATCCAACTCGAACGCTTCGGTGCCAGTATCTATGTGGCTGATTTAGTTGCTCTCGCCATGACCCGTGAAATGGGCTGCCTCATGACCGGTGTGATTATGGCCGGTCGAACCGGAGCCGCCTTTGCCGCATCTATCGGTAGTATGCAGGTCAATGAAGAACTCGATGCCCTCCAAACCTTCGGTATCGATCGCATAACCTATTTAGTTATTCCACGAATGATCGCCTTGGCCATGATGATGCCGCTCCTGTGTATCTTCGCCGATCTTGTCGGTATCGGCAGCGGTATGGTTTCCTCCCTGCCCTTTACAAAAAATAGCCTGACCCAATACCTCCTGCAAACCAAAAAAGCCCTCGCAATTGGCGATATCTTGATCGGACTCGTGAAAAGTATCGCCTTCGGTATCATTATCGCTGGCATCGGCTGCTATAAAGGCGTGCGCTGCGGACGTAATGCGACAGCGGTGGGCGAAGCAACAACATCGGCAGTCGTCCATGGAATTACTTGGATTATCGTTGCCGATGCACTGTTTGCCCTACTCTTCACCGCATTGGGAGTGTGAAGTTTGTCCGTGGGACTCCGCCCACCCCGAAAGGAGGCTGTTCTGGGGCTCGGCCGCAAGATCAAAAGTAGATTCTCTGACTTGTTTTTTTCTTTTAGTGATGCGCAAACCCGGCGCAAATTGCGCCGGG
>JAIRLD010000080.1 GCA_031259665.1 Puniceicoccales bacterium
CCAGTATTTACGTTTACGTTCGACATTACGCATGGTTTTGATCGATAAAAATAACCCCTTTGGCAACTACCACCTTCTTCCGCGAGGTATTTTACGCGAGCCGCTTAGCCATCTCGATCGCGCATCGTGTATTTTTTTGACCAAATCGAACGGTACGCGAAATTACGAACTGGAACGGGAAATTCATAACGTCAATTATAGCATACAAATTGTCGAATGTTGCCACCAATCGTGCCATTTGGTCGGACACAGGGAAGCGGAAATTTTACCTTTGGAAGTTTTACGAGGGAAAAATGTAGCCGTTTTTTGTGCCATTGCATCACCGGATGGTTTCGAGCAATTCATTGGGACCTTAGGTGCAAATATCGTTTATAAAAAACGTTATATCGATCATCATCGTTTTACAAATGCGGAGCTATCGAGCATCAATGAACGCGCGAAAAATGCCGATTTTTTAATCGCTACGGAAAAAGATGCGGTTCGTATTGCCAATGATTTTAAATTTAGCGTTCCATTTTTTTACATGCGTGTTAAAATACAATTTTTAAACAATGAACATTGGGTTCGGCATTTACTCAGTGAAGCGCTGGCACAGTGAACGATTTAGGGGAGTGCAGGCTTGATGATTATTTAACACAACTTACCCTGCGGACACTTTGTATGCTTATTTATAATACTTGACAGCGTTGAAAAAAATCGAAAGAGTTAAAAAAGTATAGTGAAGTGGCGATCTATCGCTAATCGGAAATAGGTATTTTCTACTAGTTTGGTTTGTCAATTTCAGTGTCGTTAAGCGTCCATTGAGGGAAATATAGGCTTGCGCTTTTGTGACGACACTCTTTACTGAGAGGAAGTTCAGAAATTATGAAAGCGATTATCGAAACTCAGGGTCAGCAGCTTATCGTTCACGAAGGTGATATCATGTTCGTCAGTCGTTACGTTGGTTCAAAGGCGGGAGATGTAATCAATCTAGATAAGGTATTACTGATTGGAGAAGGTGCCGATGCGAAGGTTGGTGCGCCCTACGTCAATGGTGCAGTGGTTAAGGCGATGCTCCTTGAGAATAAACGGGGCAAAAAAGTCTTCGTTTTTAAGAAAAAACGTCGCCAGGGCTACGAACGGCGCCGTGGGCATCGGCAAGAGCTGTCGGTTATTAAAATTGAGTCGATTACGGGTTAAACTATGGAGGATTTGAAAAATGGCACATAAAAAAGGTCAAGGAACGTCGCGTAACGGTCGCGACAGTGTAAGTAAACGCTTGGGCGTAAAGAAATATAGCGGAGAAGTCGTTCACGCGGGAAGCATTTTAATGCGCCAGCGCGGAACAAAAATGCATCCCGGTAAAAATGTAGGTCTCGGAAGAGATTTTACCCTATTTTCGCTCGTCAACGGAGTGGTGGAATGGGATGCTAGACATCGCCGTGTCAATGTCATTGGGGCATAATTAAAATATCGATGGAGCGTGTTATTATCAGAGGTATCGGTTCCTACATCCCTGAGTGTGTGCTTTCCAATGCCGATCTCGAGGGAATGGTCGATACAAACAGTGAGTGGATCGTAACCCGTACGGGAATTGAATCGCGTCGGGTTTGTCTCGATACGGAAATGGCATCCGATTTGGGTTACGAAGCGGCGCGAAAGGCATTAGAAAACGCGAACATTTCAGTTTGCGACGTCGATCTAATCATTGTTGCAACAGTAACACCTGACCTGCGATTTCCTGCAACGGCATGTATTATCCAAGAAAAATTAGGAGGTACGGATGTTCCTTGCTTTGACGTCAATGCGGTATGTTCCGGTTTTATCTATGCGTTAGATGTGGCACGAAATTTTCTGCTCAATAATTCGAAGATGAAGAATGTTCTCGTCATCGGGACGGAAAAAATGTCTTCGATTGTCGATTGGGAGGATCGATCCACCTGTGTTCTTTTTGGTGATGGTGCGGGTGCCATCGTTCTATCGCGAGATACGGATGAAAATTCCGATGCAGGCATATTGGATGTGCTCATTGGTGCCGATGGGAGTTTAGGGCGATTGCTTTATTGCCCAATCTGCGATTCTGGAGGACCAGCAGGCGTTAAGAGTACGGAAAAGGATGCGTATTTCATTAAAATGGAGGGGCGAGAGGTTTTTAAGGAAGCGATCAAGCGAATGTGTTCGGTGGCGGAGGATGTTTTACAGCGGAATGATCTGACCGTTGACGACATTTCCCTCGTTATTCCCCATCAGGCCAATATGCGGATCATATCGGCGATTGCGGATCGCATGAAGATTCCTGAGAAAAAAATGTTTGTCAATCTACAGCGTACGGGCAATACGTCGGCGGCTTCGATACCGATTGCGCTCGACGAAGCGTTGCAAAGTGGAAATATCCAGTCGGAAGATTTGATTTTGACAGTTGCTTTTGGAGGAGGAATGACCTGGGGGGCGGCCCTCATCCGATGGAAGTAAAATCTAAGGGCTGCGTGCCCTTAGAATCCCCGCCAGGAGGCACCGCCTCCTGGACCTGGATTTGCGGATTGATCCAGTGGCGATGCCACTGGATCAATCCGCAGGGGCTAAAGCCCGCCCCGCGGCTTCGCCGCGGG
>JAIRLD010000107.1 GCA_031259665.1 Puniceicoccales bacterium
ATGTATGTGTTCTATCCCTTGATACCCAGAGTCCACATACACCCTAGCCCCTTTGGGAATCTTATCTCCTTGCTTCAGGAGGGCAAAGTCATGTATCGATCCCGGTACTGACTGGGATATCCCAATTATCCTTCCTTTCCTTGTAATACGTATCTCTGTCTTCACCGTATGCCTTTCTTCTTACCGGAGTAGTATGCTTTTTGCTCCTTACTCGGACGCTCTATGCTGTTCTCCGTTGCCTCTATGATGAGTGATTCCAGCTCGTCGGGCCTTAGCCCTGTTTTCTTTGGAAGCTTTATAACCGGAGAGGATAGGTTCAAGTTTCTTGATTATCCTACAAATACTAGCTCCATCAAGACCAAACAGTGCCCCCATAAACCTCTGAGTAACGTAATGCCTGTGTACATATGAGTGGAACCATGACCCTGCTCCTGATAGCAAGCCTGGAAAACCTTCCGGGACGTTTGTACTTACTGGTGGTCCGTTTGTTGAACTCACACTCAATCTCGGGAACCAGGGCCTCAAACTCATGAAGATTGACTCCGAAGATATCATTGAATAACTTTGGGCTTCTCTCAAAAAACTTATAATTGATCATGTTTTTGCCTCCTGATGCTCTACTCTGCGCAATTTTTATCAGAGTTTGAGGCTATTTGCTTCTTTTGCAACAGGTCTAATCTAAAAAAAATTCAAATCAAATCGCTTGACAAAAACCGAAGCGAGTTCAATGCTAGGTGTCAGAGGGTGGGAACAAGCGACGCGTTCCGAAAAAAAGCTTTTATTTTCAAAACTTTTCAGCCATTTGCCAACATTTCATTTATCACTGAATTTCATTTATTACTGAAGGCTGAGCCGCGACATATTTTCTGAAACTTATTATAACGCTCTCGAGAACCAATATTACCTCGTCAACACAACAAAAAGAGATATAAGGAAGCGCCTGGTAAAGGCTCAACACCTGATTCCGAAGAATCTAAATACCAAGGCGCTCTCTTAAACTATGAAAAAAACAAAAAACACATTATACTATCCTAAAGATCACACATCATTCCATGCGCAACCTCTCGGACATGGGATACATTTGAAAAAAATTCTAGGATAGCAAGCCCAAAATTTATACCCGCTCCGGGACCACACGCCGTAATCACATTTCCGTCGCTTACAACTAACTCGTGAATGCGTCCTTCTTTTAATTCCGAAAGCATCGAAAAATGGCATGTATAGTGATGTTTATCCAGTATACCACCGTCGTGCAATAGGATCGGCGCCGCACAAATTGCCGCCATAAGTTTCCCATTATCGTACTGTTCCTGGATGAATTTTAACACCCTTTTATCATTTCTAAGCCGCAATACGCCCGGACCACCGGGAATAATAATGGCATCAAAATCGCGCTCCGGAATGCCGACAACATCCGCTAAACACACGATTTTATGAGCTCCGACCACACTTTTTTCGTCGGTTAGCGATGCGACAACTACATTGATCCCTCCCCGTCTCAGGATATCAATCGTACTAATTGCTTCAATTTCTTCGAAATCGGTGAATAGAAAAACAAGTGCTGATTTCATAAATTTGAGAAGTTAAAAAAATTTCTCGTCTACGGTTCTGGTTTTAGGAAAAGAAGTTCCCGCCCCGTTTGGGATTCGATATCGCGCCAATGGCGTAATCTAAGTTCAACGACCACTAATCCACCGTTAGGAATTTCCTCGTAATCGGAATGGGCCAGTGAATTCAATAACTCCGTTACACCGGGATTACTGGCAATGAGCATCACTGAATTTTTTTCGTCCGGTAAGGACTGCAAAATTCCAAGAATTTTTTCAATATCGGCGTTATAGAGTTCTTCTCGAATATCGATAACGTTGACAAGTAGTCCAAACAGTTCGCGGATGTGTTTAGCGGTTTCCATCGATCGACGCGCACCACTCGTCAAAATCACACTTGGTCGCATTCCTGCCGCTACCATTTGAGTGCCGATTGAGTGCACTTCTTTTATACCTTGATCATCCAACTCGCGCTCCCGATCGATTGCTCCGACTCCGGCATGCGCATTTCTCACTATATATAGTCTTTTCATATCCCTCCCATGTTATCACCCATAAAAGCAAACATTTCTATACCATTTGCGGAATTTTGACGTAAATCTTCCACAAATCTTATCCTATTCTTTCGAAAAATAGTCATAATTGTCGATCCTCCGAAACTAAAAAATCCTTTTTCTTCTCCTTTGAAATAGAGGCGTCCGACTTCGGCCGTTTGCGTAATGCTACCGACACAGGTCGCCCCTATCTCAACCATCAAAAATTGATCAATATCCTGCGAGTGCAAAACGGAAACAATCCGCTTATTTTCAAACAATACTGAAATTCTACTGCGCGTTACAACGGGATTAACGGACAAATAGTCGCCACTAACTTGATAAATTTTTCGAATAACAGCATCACATGGAAAATGGAATCGGTGGTAATCGACGGGACAAAGTCGAGAAATGACCGCGGAACCGTTCTGAAAGCGTTCGAACAATTCACCATTTTGGAGTAATGTTTTGAGATCAAAGCGCTGACCTTTTATGAAAAAGGACGGTAATTTTTCGAAATTTTCAATTAGGAGATGGCGACCATCACAGGGAAATATGATTTTTCGATGATCTACCGCAATCGGACGGGCATCTCTTTTCAGTTTTCTCGAAAAAAACTCATCAAAACTCCTATAGTCCTCAATTTTTTTTTCGGCCATCAGCATATCAATCTTATAACGCTCGACGAATGGGCGGATTTTTCTTCTCGATATCGGGTGGCGCATCAAGTAGCCAAAAATCTGCGAGAAGATCTTACGCCCGATCAGGTGACGTATTGCCAACTGGCCAATGGAAGAATGATATAATAACCTCAGGAAAAATTCGCCGTAAATAACTTCTTGTTCCAGCGATTTCGTATAGCGGTTATAAAACTCTACCGTACCCTCCATGCCTATCGCCTTCCAATGAAACAAAATTTATTCCCAAGAAAAGCAAAAAATATCGCCTCCAAAATTGTTTGGCTGATTGATTTTTTTCTATCATTATTGGGATTTAAAATTTTCAATTTACTTTTGGAAAAGTTTGAATATAAATAGATTATGCAAGTAATATTAGAAAAAATAAAAGATTTCTTTGTTGATTTAGTAGACAGCTTTGCTGGTTTATTCAATACGGAAAATTGGCCAATTATCAGTGAAAACGTCCTCGCAGACCCGCTTTTTAAATGGCTTATTCTCCTTATTGTACTTTTTCTCATCGGGAAGTATTATAGCCGGAAAGGTGCGAATTGTATCCGCGTTTATACGACGAACCGCGGACCGGTTTGCATGAAAAAATCAGCACTCAAAAACCTAGTTAAAAAGATTTGCCGTACGGTTATTCCCCAATCGAAATCGCGTGTCAAGCTTTGCGTTTGTTGGCGCCGGATTAATTTGCGAGTCTCCGTGGTCTGTCCCTATAACATGCAATCGGTGAGCACACAGCTTCAACAGGAAATTTCTCGCATATTGAAACAGGAAATTGGCATTAAGAATCTCGGTTCTGTCCATGTCGTAATCGAAAAAATTATCGGCTCCATAAAGGCTAAAGCTTTTAACGATGGCTCTCTTTGTGCCCCATCGATCGCGTCATCATCGGATCACTCACCTTCCTGTTATTCCGGAAGTGGTGAAGAAAATACCTGCTGTACAAATTATACGGAATATGACAAAAAGGACTGCGAAAAAGCAGAAATTTAAACTCAGATCTTTCGTTTCTAGTTTTGTTCGTCCATAAGCTAAGGGATCGTCGGCCTAATTCGAGCAGTTTCAATCACCGGGACTCGTCTCAATTAGGAAACGTTCCGTAAAGAAGCAACAAATGGCTACCGCTGCCGCATCGGTTTCGTCAAATCCGACATTGATGTGGATCTTTAGAATCGCCTGAACCATTCTGGAAATCTGTTCCTTCGAAGCTCGGCCATAGCCGCAAATCGCTTGCTTAATGCGGAGCGGCGCATACTCAAAAGCCGGTAAGTGATGGATCGCGATCGCCGTCAGTACGGCCCCCCGCGCAATACCCATAATTTGTGCCGTCTGAAAATTTTGTACGTAAATTGTTTGTTCCGCCGCACAAATTGCCGGTTCGTAACATTTAATAGCCTCCGATACCGCCTCAAAAATGCGACGCGTACAAGCCGATAGGGACTCCTTAGCCTGCACTTTTACTGTCTGCGAAAAAATTAAATCCATTTCGTTACGACTTTTAATATCCAGTACCGCTAAGCCCGTACCGCGTAAGCTTGGATCAATGCCTAAAATTTTCCCCCGGAAAGGTATAGCGCTTACGTTCGATTCTGATATCTTTTGTCCATAAATTCTGCTATTCGGGCGTGGAAGTTCGCCTTTCTCTAAAAAATTCGTCCACAGCTTCCGCTGACTACTCCGCGCTGCACACATAAACCATAGTTTATTTATTCCAAAAATGAGAAATTATACGAGCATAATAATATTTCCCAATAACCTCAAAATAAAAAAAACGGCGCAATATCTTAATCCGCCGTCATCTACGTAAATCAATGATTGCAAAGCTGTTATATTTTCATGGAGGAGGTCATTTTGAGTACACTCGTAATCACACTCAATGCTAAGACGGCTACCATCGCAAATGCCGTTCCCATAGCGATAGCCGTTACGGCCGTCGTCAATATTCCCAAATGATCCAGTAGGGCCGTATGGTAAATTTTAAAAACTTCCCGAAAAGATGATGCTAAATCACCTGTATTTTCACCAACCGATAATAAATCCAATCCCAAATCGGGAAAAATTTCGTTTTGTTCAAAAGCCTGAGCCATCGATACGCCGTCGAGGATCATTTTTTTCGAGTCGATAAATCGCTTGCGGAAAAACAAATTCTCCGCGGCATTTTCCGCTAACGTCATGGCCTCCGTCGTATTAATTCCACTCCCCAGCAACGTTGCCAATAGATTCGCCGTCTGACAATAAAAATTTTCCTTAATAATACCCCCAATAATAGGAATATGGAGCGCCCATTTATGGATATTATATCTCCCTTTTGCCGTGCTTTTGTAGGAAAAAAAACCAACGATGGCCAATAACGTTCCACTCGCGATCATCCACCAATACTGAAATGCAAAGTTTGAAACGATTATGAGGCATTTTGCGATGGTTGGTAATTCACCTCCCAGCGAAGTGAGCATTTTCTGTAACCTCGGCATGACGAAAAATAAAAAAATTATTGTTACGATGAAACCTATTACACAAACGGTTGCCGGATAAACCATTCCCGCAATGAATTTTTTCTTAATAGACTGCTTCGTTTCTAAAAAATCGATCAAATTGCGAACGACAGTCACTAGGTTACCCGTTTTTTCACCGGCTTCGACCATGCAAACCGTATTGTTTGTAAAAACATTCGGAAACCCACGCATCGCCATTGCGATGGTTTTACCCTCGCAGACATCTTTGTGAATTGTCTCGGCAATGTATTTTTCTTGCGGATTAGTTAACCGCATCCGCATAATTTTAATGGCATCGCCAACGGGTAATCCCCCCGCATGTAACTGCAAAAACTTTTGTAGAAAGTTGAGTGCAATCTTGCCCCCACTCATCCCAACAGAAAAGGAAAGTTTCTGTTTTTTGGCCGCAGACATCGCGCCTTCGACTAACGCCGTAGCATTAATGCCGCGATTTCTGAGCAGCGCAATGGCCGATTTACGGTCGCCCGCATCAATCACACCCGATACACTTTTCCCTGTAGCATCCTGACCTTTATAAGTAAATTTTGCCATAATCTTTTCTGATCCTATTAAAATACACCTCTCTTGGCAATCGAAAAATATACAAAACCATAGAATTTTTTATGATTTATTTTTTTATTGTCCATTTATTTTTTTGAGAGCTCTCTCGGAGGAAAATTTTCACCCCACAAAAGAAAATCCTAATTAAAAATTTTCTCATAAATATATCTTTTAAAAACTTGACAGCAATGGGAGCTCCGTCAAGACTAGGGGCGTGTGGATGGAGCGAGTGTCGCGTTTTTTTTCCATCCAGCTGCCGACGAGCAATAAAAGATTGCTGCGGGACGTTTTACGATTTTTCTAATGGAAATGAGTGCTTTGGAGGTCCGTAATTTAACCCTTAGCGTTGACGGGAAATTAATTCTCAACGATTTTTCCCTAACGATCCCTACCGGCGAAATTCATGTTCTTATGGGCAAAAACGGCATGGGGAAAAGCTCGTTAGCTAAAACCATTGCCGGACATCCCGACTATGCGATTTCCCAGGGCAAAATTATTTTCCACGGAGAAGATATTACTCAACTCTCTCCGGAAGAACGGGCCCAACGGGGTATCTTTCTTGCCTTTCAACACCCCGTCGAAATCCCCGGCGTTTCCATTGCGAATTTCATCCGCAGCGCCATGAATGCACAAAATAAGAAAATGGAGACGGTTGCATTTTACAAATTACTCCATGAAAATATGGATCGTCTAGAACTAAGCCGCAATTTCTCGGCCCGCCCATTGAACGTCGGTTTTTCCGGCGGCGAAAAGAAACGCTGCGAAGTGCTCCAAATGTTGATGCTACAGCCATCCTTTGTTATTCTCGATGAAATCGATAGCGGCCTCGATATCGATGCTCTAAAGTTAGTCGCCAAAAATGTTAATTCGCTGCGTTCCGGAACTTTTTCTGGCCTGATTATTACGCACTACCAGCGACTCTTGGATCATATCATTCCCGATCAGGTCCATATCCTCGAAGACGGGAAAATTATCCATTACGGAAAGCCGGAAATCGTCCGTGAACTGGAAGAAAAAGGTTACGCGCTACTGGATCAGGAGGAGGCGTTATGACGCCATTCTCTGCTACCGCCTCCGAAAATGGGGAACAAAATAAAGTTCATTCCGCTGATTTTCATTTCGATATGCCCTATGCCCTCGATGCGGGAATCGGCCTCAATCGCGATACTGTAGAGTATATCAGTACCGTTAAGGATGAGGATCCATGGCTACGCGCGTTTCGCCTACGGGCACTCGAAACTTTTCTAGCCATACCAATGCCCGAGGTTCTTAAGCCCCACGGCATCGATGACCTCAATTTCGATAAAATCCGTTACTACCTCGCCAATAATACGGGTTCTCAGCGCTCCTGGGATGACGTTTCCCCTGAAGTTAAAACGACATTTGACCGCCTTGGCATTCCCGAACGGGAACAAAAATTTTTCGCCGGTATCGAAGCCCAATTCGATAGCGAAGCCGCCTACAATCGTATTCAGGATGCCCTTACAAAGGAAGGCGTTATCTTCGTCGATTCTACTCTCGGTCTCAAAAAATATCCGGAAATTTTCAGAAAATATTTCGCTTCCGTTATACCGATGGGCGATAACAAGTTTAGTGCACTGAACAGTGCCGTTTTCAGCGGTGGGAGCTTCATCTACGTTCCCAAAGGCGTCAAAGTCAAACAACCGCTACAGGCCTATTTTCGCATCAATGCACAGAATTTTGGCCAATTTGAGCGGACCCTCATTGTCGTCGACGAAGGTGCTGAAGTGACCTATATGGAAGGGTGTACGGCACCTCGCTTCGAGACGGCGACACTCCATTCTGCCGTCGTCGAGCTTATCGCCTTAAAAAATTCAAAAATCCAATATATTACGGTCCAAAACTGGTCCAATAACGTCTACAATCTCGTTACGAAGCGGAGTATCGCCTATGAAAATGCTGAAATCCGTTGGATTGATTGCAATATCGGCTCGAAACTCACCGTAAAATATCCCGCCATTCTGCTAGCCGGAGAAAAATCTCGCGGCGAAGTTCTATCCATTGCCCTCGCTGCAGACCAGCAAATCCAGGATACGGGCGCTAGGATGATCCATCTCGCCAATGGTACCACTTCAAATATCATCTCAAAATCGATCTCAAAGGGCAATGGATTGGCATCGTACAAAGGGGTTGTTCATGTGAATGAAAATTTGGAGGGCTGCAAAAATAATACCCAATGCGATGCGCTATTGATCGACAGCTGTAGCCAAAGCGATACCTATCCCAAAATCACGGTTCACGGCAATAAAAATAACATACAACACGAAGCGAGTGTTTCAAAAATCGACGAAGAGCGACTCTATTACCTCCAGCAGCGGGGTATTTCCAAAGGTCAAGCGACCAGTTTATGTGTTAACGGTTTCGTCAATGAGCTGATTCAGGAATTTCCGTTGGAATACAGTGTCGAACTCAAACGCCTTATCGATTTCGTCCTCAATCCCAAACGAGAAACATAGATGATATATTTTTAATACTTTTTCTTGAGTTTTATGAAAAAATATATATTTCCACATGCATGGAATGTATGGGGAAAAGATTATTGTTATGTTTATTCATATTGATTTCTAATGTAAGATTCAACGGTGGTCATCTTTTGGGCGCGGAACTGGCAGTTTGCGATCCTATCGAGATTTCCGTTGCGACAATCTATTCCCCGGAGCTTCATCCGGATATTAATCTTGACTGCTCGAAAAAACTCTGCCAAAGAGCAATTGTTAAGCATGAAAAATTTAACGGTGCTAGGATACTTGTGGTCCAGAATACGACATCGGATATTTTTTATACTTTTCTTGGTGGGTTTATACCTAAGAAAGATCTTTTATTAGATGAGATAGATGCCCTAAAAGTTTTGGGATGTAGCAATTTAAGGAATAAATTCGTTCAGTTGGTAGAAAATCCCGCAGGCATCAAGCGAACAAAAATTAAAGCCATTGAGGATGGCTGTAAAAAATACTTTCAAAAAGTCGACGAATACATCACTTTTTGGAAGGAAAAATTCGACGGAATAAGTCAGCAAAATATTCAAAAACAGCACGAACAATTTAAAGCCGCTCAAGATAAATTATTCGACAGCATGCAACGCATCCACGCCCAAGATTTTCTCGATCTTTTGGAAACTATCGATCATCTGCAGCTCAATCTCCCGGGAAATCAACCCTTCAATAATTTCCATGAGCTTTTCTCTCCGGAATTGCTTTTACTTTACGCTATGGAGAATAACGTAATGATTAATGACTTTTATTTTGGGGTTTTAATACAACAAAATCCTTTATATATTGGTCTTTACTGTGACATGCCTCTCTTCTGTGAAACACAATTCGCCTGGTTTACGAATAGGACGGATCGGGCAAACAAACAGTTAATCGCTGCCTCCGTTATCCCATCGGAACAACCGACACGTTTCTCTAACGCTCAATTTCCACGATATAATTATCTATCTCCTTTCATTAAAATTGCATTTCAAAAAAAGGAATTTCAACATTAAACCTAAACACTTTTTCGGTCTCGCGATAAATCCGGACAACAAGAATAATATTTTCATATATTTTTATTGACATCCGGAAAAACCACATATCTCTTAAAATTCAGATATGAAACAAAAAACACCTAAAATATCCATTGGTTTTCTGACGTCGCTTTTATTTATTGGATTTATTGGTCCCAATAAAGCTTTGTCTACTACCGCTGCGGATTTTCCCGCTACCGCTGCGGATGGAGGAAAATTTTATCCGGCAACACTTTTGACACCTGAGATTGCTGCTTTTAGGATATCTCAAACTGAAGTCCAAAAGCTTCGCGGGAAGGCCATTAAAAAGCGACTGCATTTTTCGAGTCTAAATGCATTTACCATACAAAATCCCGATAATGGAAAAACTTATACTCTACTGAGCGGATTTACCCCAATGCCTCATTTAAAAGAACACGAAATTGATGCTTTGAAAATTTTATGTGGTTCCAACAGTGAATCATTAAGGAATGTTCTTCATTTCTCTGATTTTCATCCATTTGAAGGAGGGAACGTTGAACATCCTTTCGAGGACTATGTTGCACTTATTCTTCCAGAATTTACTCAAAATTTGAAGCGATATTTTTCTTTTTTACAAGTTGCCCTGTCGGATCGTGGCGCCTATAATGCCTTAGAATTTTACAAAGAACGTGCTCAGGATCTCGCTTGCCTATTCTCCCGCCTTCCAGCCATCGATAGAAAAGCTCGATTGCAATATTTCGAAAGAGAAATCAAAAAAATAGAAGCCGACTTAAAAGGCATACAGGGCGTAAGGGTTTATCCTTTGAGTGATTTTTTTCACACTGAGATGCTTCTTAGTTACGCAATTGAAAATGACATTGACATCCAAGACTTCAATTTTGGGACATTCAAAAGACGACCTTTATTCCTCATGTGCTCTTTTAACGAAATGTGCCCAAAATGTGAAGGCCTCTTTGGGAAATACTTACGTCGTAATTCGCAACAACAATTTATCGTTGCATACATAAATGAGCAAACTAGTCACAAAAAAAGAACTTTTGTTGCAGAACCACCGTTAAAGAATTTTTTCAAAGTTCATGTTCCTATGCCAAAAACGAAATCGCCTCCCAAAGCAAAACCTCGCAGTACTGCTTTAAGGCTTTTGCCAAGTGCATTACTCTTTGATGCTAGCCTAAGTACAAGGTTTTTGCCAAGTGTTGCATTATTTGCCAGTGTTGGCCAATAAATTCAAATCTTTAACCCCTTATAATGAGATACAGAAAATTTTCTGTATCTTTCCTATTTGTTCTGGCATCTATGACGTGAATAATGTATGCGTAGAGTGTTTAAATACGCGGATATCGTTACTCAATAAGAATTCCATTCTCTTTAAAAAGTCGAACAAAATTCTCCAATTGCTCCCTCGAAATTTGTCCCTCGTCCATATAATTATTCCCCACTTCTACCACAAGATCCCTAGGGAATAACTTCCCGCTGTTTTCGATTCGCCTTACCGCTCGCGGAGATATTCGTTGAAAACCGGAATCGATAAATCCATCAAACAATCCTTTTAATTCGCCTTTTAACTCGCCTTTCAATTCGCCTTCCGATGCAACGCGATCAAGTTCATTGTCGTAGCTATCTATGGCTTCAACTTCTTTGGAGTATTCCGTCTGCTTCTTAGGATCCAATCCCGCATATTTCAATCGATCCAGAACACGCTCCATTTGCTCTGGCATACCAAGATCTCTACAACGTGTAATCTCATCCCCATCGAATCGATCGGAATATTTCATGATGTACCACCACCACTCCAGATTGGATAATCCTCTTTGCACAGGAAACTCAATGTCCACAATGCCTTTTCCCTTTAATTCCACCTGGATCAAATGGATACCTTTGATCGTTTCATAAGGAAGAATTCTTCCATCTTGTCCTGTTTTTAAGGAAAATTTATTGATCATTTCATAGTATTTTATCGGAGAATTACCCCGAGTGGAATAATCGACAAACTGTATGGCGTAAACATCTTTAATCTGAGGTACCCATTCACCACCTTCAAATTTCTGGTTGGCAAAAGTCGAAGCAGCATAGAATAATACTCGCCTATCAAAATTATCGTGGCGAATTACTTGCATTTCAATGATGACATGTTCCTTTTTAGTCGTTATCGCATGATAATCCATTGATGCATAGGAACCATGACCCTGCAAGGGAATTTCTAATCTTCCCTGTTTGGTTGTATCTATATCTACAGGAACAAGATTAACATGACTAAAAAGTTCATTAATGAGCGCTTGCGCAATCTCTGGATCTGACATTATTTCTCTAAATCCAACATCGGTGGTGGCTCGTATGAAATGTGTACCCCCAGAAACGCTTGTTAAAAAACTATACCACAAAAATAACGTATAGTAAAACTTCAGGAAAAGATTCTTACACTTACCCATGGGTTATATTTATTTTCCTAACATGAACTCTGTCAAGAAAAATGTTGAAATACAAACCGAAATACAATTTTTAACTAAAAATTAAAATATTAAATCACTAACTAGGGAAATTCATAAAAAAATAAAAAAACTTCTTGTTTTTGTATCTATGGCACGAAAATTGCCCCAACACATTTGTAAAACGTTTTGGTACACGGATGTGAGAAAGTTTCCTAAAGAAATCCTCTCCATATCTAAGCGTTCGAACGAAACTAATTTATAAAGATAAGAACCATTTAAAGAAAAGGAAACATTATGACAAAAGTTTTAGGTATCGATCTCAGTACGACTAACTCGTGCATAGCTATCATGGAAGGTGGCTAGGCCGTCGTTATCCCTAACTCCGAAGATACTTGCAACCTCCTCCGTCGTCGCCCTCTTCAAAAATGGTGATCACCTCGTCGACCAAGCCGCCAAGTGCCAGGCGATCGCTAATTCAGAAAATACGGTTTTCTCCGCCAAATGTCTCATCAATTTTGAAATAGGAAAAAAACGGCGACACTTTTCCACAGCTAACGGTAGAAATATGACCACGCCATGGTATGCTTTCTACGCCACTGTTAAGGCATCAAAATTTCGTCCACTATGGCATCTATTAATGCTTCGGCACCGTTAGCATCGTCATGTAATTGACGCAATTTCTCTGGAGATGTCTTCGTCAGTACTTTTTCATAGCCAGCAATCTGTTTCTGCATTTTTTCGTTTTCCTCAGCCTCCACTTTCTCAAGATCCTCAGTTTCTTGTCGTAATTCTATTCTTTGCTCCATTTTCCATCTGGCAATGCCCATAGCCCGCTTTTTTATTATGTCGATTGGTAGAATTCCTTTCGAGGGATAATGCGACGCAATAAAAATTTGAACAAGATATACTTTTTCTATAATGTCGCCATGTGCCCCATCCAAATCCTTACATGTGATAATGCAATCCATATTATTTTCTATCAAGATTGCCAATCCCTCTTTAAAACATTCTTTAATTATCGATTTAAATTCATTTGGCCAAGGTTGACCATTAAAAACACCAAGGAAAAACATTTTTATCAAGGCAATGGACGGCTGTGAAAATTTATGCGCCAAGCCTACGCTTAGCCCTAACCGGAAAATGCGCCCTATGTCGCTCATGGCCGGACTTAATAGGATAGGTTGTGAAATGCATTTCTCACCTAAATCTCTTGAACATTCCCAATCGATTAAATAGAATTCTCCCGTTTGTTCGTTATAAAGCCAATTATTAGTATTAAAATCTTCGTGGACAATTCCTTTTGAATGCATATAAGCCACTGCCCGGCCGATTTTTCTTCCCAAAGGTCCATATTTTTCCACAAAGTCACAACCATCTGCCTTCTTCATTGCCCCTACGATCTCCGTTCCTTTTGCGGCATTAACAAACGGCTGCAGCGAATAGTATTATACGTCCGGATCCAGTTCATTAATTTGATGATCTGACACGGTAGCTATTTCGAAAAATTTATCCCCATCGAAATCTTCTTGCGATGCAAAATGAGATATTCCCACAAAAAAAATACCTTCGGGTACGTTCGTTAAGGAGGAAAGCTTTTTACTGAATCGTATCTCTCTTGAAATTGTTCCTTTTTTAAATACGTACAATGGATTGCCCTGGACAGACACCAATGCAACATACCTAGACCTTCCCTCTTTTTTTTTCTTGAACGCTAATATCACTCATTGACACATTGAACACCAAATGAACAAATTTTTTAGCTATGTCTTCGTTTAAATTTTTGTCTTCCATGGGGACATTACCCCCAACGGCAGCATTTGCTATCACTCTAAAAAAAACTAACGCTACTGTTAATAGCTGCATAAACTTTCTAGGATTTTTTTCATATCGAGATATAATGATGCAGGACGAAAAGACTTGTCAAGGAAAAATTTATTTATTTGCCAATAAAAATGCCACCTCCCTTTAAGCGATAAGCTTAGCGCCAATTTTCTCCCCCAATATTTCACCTCTTTTCTAGAACAGTGGAAGATTCAGGTTTCCTTAATCTTTATGATGAGATACAGAAAAATTTCTGTATCTTTTTTCTTTATTTTGTATTCTTGGCACAAAAATTGCTATACTATATTTATAGAATGTTTCAGCACGTGGCTGTGCGAAAGAAATTTTTTCAAGTGGCCAATGACTGGAACGAAATGAATTGAAAACAATTTAAAGAAAAGGAAATATTATGGCAAAAGTTTTAGGTATTGATCTCGGTACGACTAACTCGTGCATGGCTATCATGGAAGGTGGCCAGGCCGTCGTTATCCCTAACTCCGAAGGCGCCCGCACAACCCCTTCCATCGTCGCTTTCTCCAAAAATGGTGACCGCCTCGTCGGCCAAGCCGCCAAACGCCAGGCCATCACCAATCCGGAAAATACGATCTTCTCCGCCAAACGCCTCATCGGACACAAATATGACGAAATTAAAAATATCCTTGGAAACTTACCCTATAAAGTCGTCCCGGGAAAAAATGGCGATGCTGCGATCCAATGCCAGGTCGGCGGTAAAACGGAAATCTTCTCTCCGGAACAAATCTCCTCCATGGTCCTCGCTAAATTAAAGGCCGATGCGGAAGCCTACCTCGGCGAAAAAATTACCCAGGCCGTCATCACCGTTCCCGCTTATTTCAATGATTCCCAGCGTCAGGCAACTAAAGACGCCGGTACCATTGCTGGATTGGAAGTCCTCCGCATTATCAATGAGCCCACCGCCGCTTCTCTCGCCTACGGTCTCGACAAAAAAGGTGAAAAGAAAATCGCCGTTTACGATCTCGGCGGCGGTACCTTCGATATTTCCGTCCTCGAAATCGGCGATGGCGTCTTCGAAGTCAAGGCAACCAATGGCGATACACTCCTCGGCGGCGATGATTGGGATAAAGCCGTTATCGATTGGCTCGCCGATACCTTCAAACGGGAAAATGGTATCGACCTGCGCAACGATCCCATCGCCCATCAGCGGCTCAAAGAAGAAGCCGAAAAAGCTAAAATTGCCCTCTCTTCCGCCCAGCAAACGGAAATCAATTTACCCTTTATTACTGCCGATGCTTCCGGCCCAAAACACCTTAACGTTACCCTCTCCCGTTCCCAGTTGGAAAAAATTTGCGATAACCTCTATCAGCGGACGATCCACCCCTGTAACGCTTGCTTCAAAGACGCCGGTTGGACCGCAAAAGATATCGATGAATTGGTCCTCGTTGGCGGTATGACCCGTTCGCCGAAGGTCGTTGAAATTGCCCACGATATCGCCGGTAAAGAACCACACCAGGGCGTCAATCCGGACGAAGTTGTCGCCATCGGTGCCGCTATCCAAGGTGGTGTCCTTAAGGGCGAAGTAACCGATGTTCTCCTCCTCGACGTCACTCCGCTTACCCTCGGCATCGAAACCGCCGGCGGTGCCTCAACACCGATGATCGAACGCAATACCACCATTCCCACTCAAAAAACCCAGGTCTTTTCGACCTATGCCGATAACCAAACGGCCGTCGATATCAAGGTCCTCCAGGGCGAACGCCCCCTCGCTGTCCAAAATAAAACCCTCGGTATCTTCCGCCTCGACGGTATCCCCATCGCCCCACGCGGACTCCCACAAATCGAAGTCACCTTCGATATCAACGCCAACGGTATTCTCAGCGTCACCGCTAAGGACCTTGGCAGCGGTAAAAATCAGAAAATTACGATCACCGGCGCCTCCGGCCTTTCCGAAGAAGAAGTAGAAAAATTTCGTAAAGAAGCGGAACAGTTCGCCGATTCCGACAAAAAAGCAAAGGAGAAAATCGAGGCCCGCAATCATCTGGACACCATGGTCTATCAGACGGAAAAACAACTCAAGGAAACCGGCGATAAGCTACAGGAATCGGATCGAAAAAAAATGGAGGATGCCATCGCCACCGCTAAAAAAGTTTTCGAAAATAACGACGCTTCTACCGAAGAGATGAAATCCGCCCTCGAAAAATTAACTAAGGTTTTCCAGGATATGGCCCAGGAACTATACAAAAATGTCCAAGGAAGTGCCCAAAGCGGTCCGCAATCACAACCGGAAAATAAAAAATCCGACGACAATGTGGTCGACGCAAATTTCGAAGTCGTTGATGAAGAAAAGAAGTAATGCCGTTATGATGAAAATACAACGAATGGAAGGGATATGGGATGAATTTGTAAATTTTAACCCTTAATAATTGATTGATTATGAGTACAAATATTCAACCCTTAGGAGATCGTCTCCTCGTCAAACAGATCGAGGAAAAGGAACAGGTCAAGGGCGGTATCATTATTCCCGATGCCGCTAAAGAAAAGTCCCAGGAAGCAACCGTAATTGCCCTCGGAACCGGTAAGCGGGACGACGACGGTAAACGTCTCGGATTCGATGTCGCCGTCGGCGATAAGGTTCTGATTAGCAAATACGGTGGTACTGAGGTCAAATACGATGACCAAACCTTTATGCTTGTAAGACAGGATGACCTTCTCGCTGTGTTTAAATAACGTTTAACCCTTAATTTAAAATTGAAAGGATTTATCATATGGCAAAACAATTGATTTTTGAAGAACAAGCCCGTAAAAAAGTGCTCGATGGCGTCGCTACACTCGCTAAAGCCGTGAAAGTGACCCTCGGTCCTAAAGGGCGTAATGTCCTCATTGAGAAAAAATTTGGCGCCTCTACCGTTACTAAAGACGGTGTGACTGTCGCCAAAGAAATTGAACTCAAAGACCCCTACGAAAATATCGGCGCCCAAATGGTTAAGGAAGTCGCTTCTAAGACCTCCGATAGCGCCGGCGATGGTACCACAACCGCTACCATCCTCGCCGAAGCTATCTTCCGCGAAGGACTCAAAAATGTGTCCTCCGGCGTTAACCCCATTATGCTGAAACGCGGCATCGATAAGGCCGTGGAAGCCGTCGTCGGTGAATTGGCCCGTACTTCTAAAAAAGTCGAAACTTCCGAAGAAATTCGTCAAGTGGCGACCGTCTCCGCAAATTGGGATGACGAAATCGGTAAAATTATCGCCGATGCCATGGAAAAGGTCGGTAAAGATGGTACCATTACCGTCGAAGAAGCAAAAACAATCGAAACTTCCCTCGAAGTCGTCGAAGGAATGCAGTTCGATAAAGGCTACCTCAGCCCCTACTTCGTTACCGATCCCAATGATATGGAATGCGTCCTCGAGAACGCTTACATTCTCATTTATGAGAAAAAAATCAGCGCGCTCAATGACCTACTCCCTTTGTTGCAAACCGTCGCCCAGGGCGGTAAACCACTCATGCTCATCGCCGAAGACGTGGAAGGTGAAGCTCTCGCCGCTCTCGTCGTCAATAAGTTGCGTGGAACACTCAATGTCTGCGCTGTCAAAGCCCCAGGCTTCGGCGACCGACGGAAAGCTATGCTTGAAGATATCGCCATCCTCACCGGTGGACGATTCATCTCCGAAGACCTCGGTATCAAATTGGAAAATGTAACCATCGATGACCTCGGTCGCGCTAAGCGGATTACTATCAGTAAAGAAGATACGACCATCGTCGAAGGGAACGGTAGCCATGGCGATATCCAGGCGCGTATTAAACAAATCCGCCACCAAATCGATGAGTCGACTTCCGACTATGATCGCGAAAAACTTCAAGAACGTCTCGCAAAACTAGCCGGTGGTGTCGCTGTTATCCGCGTCGGTGCAACTACAGAACCGGAAATGAAGGAGAAAAAAGATCGCGTCGATGATGCCCTCCATGCTACACGGGCCGCCGTCGAAGAAGGTATCTCTGCGGGCGGTAGTGTCGCCCTTCTCCGTGCTTCGGCCGTTATTGATACCCTCGATATCCCTTGCCCAGACGGCAAAATCGGTACCAAAATCGTTAAACGCGCCATCGAAGCCCCTCTACGCCAACTCTGCGAAAATGCCGGCGTCGAAGGTGGATTAATCGTTCAGGAAGTCCTTAAAATGAACGGTAACCAGGGCTACAACGTGGCTACCGGAAAATTCGAAGACCTCATCGCTGCAGGTGTCGTCGACCCAACAAAGGTTAATCGCACCGCCCTTCAAAATGCAGCCTCCATCGCCGGCCTCCTTCTCACAACGGAATGCATCGTCGCTGACCTTCCCAAAGAAGATTCCGCCGCCTGCCGACACATGCCCAATCCCGGTATGGACGATATGATGTAAATTATGAAACAAGGGGGAATCATTCCCCCTTTAACCCCCTACCAGGAGGCTATGCCTCCTGGACCTCTATCGAGGCCCCTCCGCGCGCGGTGCGCGCGGAGGGGGCTTCCCGTCGACATTATAACGTCCAAACGGAGTGATAACAGCCCCGCGGCGTAGCCGCGGGATTGTTCAAAACGGAATATGTCTAATCCTTGCAAGATCTGTGCAAAGATTCAAGGAATAAACTTGAAAAGCCTATATGTGAAACAAAGTCCTGCACCATTGCATCTCCGTTTTAATAAAATTTATGCTTGCCAATGGGATAGTTTGGCAAATTTTAGTAGTGAATATTTGTGATTGAAATAAAAGATAGTATCCATCGAACACCCCCTTTTAGTGCGGAATGTGAACAAGCGCTCCTTGCGGGATGTATCATCGATGGCGGTCAGAATAGTATTACAAGCTGTATTCAGGAAAAAATCACACCCGATTCATTCTACCTCCCAGCCCATAGTTTGATTTATAATGCTCTTCTTGAACTTTATAGCGCAAATGTAGCGACGAACGAATTGATTGTTGCAGAAAAACTCGCCGCCCGCGGTGAACTGGAAAAAGTCGGTGGCCACGAGTATATTAATGCCATTGCCGGTCGCATCGATACTCCGGCACATTTAAAATACTACATCGAACGCATTAAAGATCTCGACCTCATCCGAAAAATCATCGCCGCCGCAACGATAAGCATCGAAAACGCCTACGCCGGCGTTGACGATGTACGGCAATTTCTCGACAACGTAGAAAAATCAATTCTTGCCATTTCGGGAAATCGCATTTCCGATACCATTTTTCATATAAAAAAACTAATCGATGGCGCAGTGAATCTCATCAATCACATGGATAAACACCGCGGCGAAGTTACTGGCGTCGCCTCCGGTTTTATCGACCTCGATCGATTAACTTCCGGGTTCCATCCGGGAGAAATGATCGTCGTTGCAGCACGCCCATCCATGGGAAAAACAAGTTTTGCACTCAATATCGCAGAAAATGCTGCCATTTCGAAAACATCTTCCGTACCTACTCTATTTTTCAGCCTAGAAATGTCCGCAGAACAATTGGCCATGCGCATGCTATGTAGTCGTTCCGGTGTTGATATGACCAAATTACGCAATGGATTTGCTCCTAGATCAGAACTGACAAATGTCAGTACCACCGCTAGCGAACTTAAAACAATTCCCCTTTGGATCGACGAATCGACCGGAATGTCCGTCACGGAGATGCGCGCCAAAGCCCGACGTATGTGTAATAAACATAAATTGGGTCTGATCATCATCGATTATTTACAACTTCTCGTAAGTCGCGATCCTAAAGCCCCTCGCGAACAACAAATTTCTGAGATTTCTCGCGGTATAAAAGACATGGCCCGGGAGTTATCGTTACCGGTTATCGTTTTGAGTCAACTAAATCGAGAAGCTGAAAAAGAAAAACGCCAGCCCCGCCTATCCGATTTGCGTGAATCGGGCGCCATTGAACAGGATGCGGATATTGTTTTGATGCTATCGAAGCAAAAAGATAGTAACGATGATCAGGAAGTTTTGCTTGATATTGTTCCGCGGGATTTAATCATTGCTAAACAGCGGAATGGTCCTGTCGGGGTCGTTCGCTTAGCATTTAGGAAAAGTTTAACTCGATTTGAAAATTATGCCAAAGAAAATAATTCGTAGCCTCTGTGTTGCGTGGTTTTTTAGTTTCCATATCTCAATATTTGCCGATGACGATTCGGATTTTTTCGCAGGTGAGGATTCCATGATTTCACCGGCTTCCATTGATGCGGAGATTGTCGATGAAGGTAACTACTATTCCAAAAGCGATAGCATTCCGATCATTCCAATAAATGATGCGGAAAGTTTTTCAAAAAGCGATAGGAATTCCATGACTTCGCCATTGCCTTCCGTTGGCACGAAGATTGTCAATGAAGATGATTCCTATTCCAAAAGTGATAGCATTCCGATCATTCCAGCAGATGATGTGGAAAGTTCTCTGAAAGATGAATCGCAACTGCCTGCAACGACAACGGCTACTCAGAATAAGAAACCGCAACCTCCTGCGATAGCAACAGCTACTCAGGATAAAAACAGAGGACAAGAACCCGATTCTACAAATTTACCCACCTTTTCCTCCTACGCTAAAAAGAGCGAGCAGGGACCCTTCCTAATCCGAAAAATTTTCATTACGGTTGATGGCAAGGTTCCCGAAAATGAAGATTTTATTCGCTCTCGTATGAATTTATCGGAAAATGAACCATTTAATCCCTACGTCGCCGATGGAGCAATTCATTCACTGTATGAGACAAATATCTTCAAGGATATTCGCATTTCCGCTGATCAGAATGAAGATGGAACTCTGGATGTATCGTTCTTTTTAACGACGCGGCCAAAAATTGCAGCCATCGAATTCCCGCACGAAAAAGTTAGCAATAAAAAACTAAAAAAGGAGCTAAAAACCGCCTCCGGAGAATACCTCAACGAAGCCTTTATTAATGATGATATTCAAACGATTTATCGGTACTACCAAATCCAAGGATTCCCTAAACCAATCATCGATTACAAGATTGTACCAACCGATGATCCAAAGTACGTAAAGGTTGTCTTTGATATCGTCTTGGGTAAAGGATTGCACATTTCGAAAATTAATTTTATCGGGTTCGGAGACGTCAATACGGAAAAAATTCGCAAACGAATGGTACTCAAAACGTGGTCATTTTTTTCATTCATTACAAAAAAAGGATACTTTGTTGATGTGTTGCTGGATGTAGACTGCGCAATGATTACCGAAGAAATGCAAAATGCGGGTTATCTAGATGCGAAAATTACCCGCGCTGAATTTATCAGCACAAGTGATAAAACCAATGGAACATTGGAATTCGTTGCCGATCTCGATCAAAAATATTTTACGGGGAATGTTCATTTCGAAGGTAATAAAATTTATCCCAATGATAAAATCGCCTCACTCATAAGAATCAAAACGGGTGATCCCTTCTCCCCAGGCAATATCGATGACGTAGCAGAAACTATCCGTAATTTCTACAGCTACCACGGCTATATCAATTCCTATGTCAAAGTCGAAAAAATACCTACCTTTGTCGACAATACGATTGATGTGAAGTTCACGATCAACGAATCGTCTCTGACCCACGTCAATTCTATACTCATTAAGGGTAATTTTAAAACGAAAAATAAAGTTATCCTGCGCGAATTGGCGTTAGCCCCAGAAGATAAATTTAATTACATCAAAATGAAAAACAGCGAAAACCGCCTCAAAAATACCGGTTTCTTCGAGACCGTTTCACTAGATGTCAAAGATAATGATATACCTAAGTATAAAGATATTCAAATCGACGTGAAAGAAAAAAATACGGGAAAAGTACAGGTTGGCGGCGCTATCAGTGCGAAAAATAATCAATTTGTTTTCCTAGAACTTTCTCAGTCTAATTTTGATCTCTTCAATTCTCGAGCTAAATTCCAAGGCGGAGGTCAAAAAGCACGCGCACGCGTCCAAATTGGTACCCGTAGCAATCAGCTGATTTTATCCTTTGAAGAACCTTACCTCTTCGATCGTGAACTCGCTTTTGGAACTGATGTTGTAGGCGAAAAAACAAAATACCGCGAGTCGGATAGCAACTACAGTGGCTCTTCCTACGATCGGTCTGCGTTTGGTGTTGAGCCCTATTTCCGGAAACGTCTCTACGAATTATGGGTCGGCCGCTTGGCTTATAACATTACCAGTGGTAATATTCGCAATGTTGCCGATAACGCTCCTAAACCTTTACGGGACGAAAAAGGACACTTTACTGACTCGCGCATAAAATTTTCCATCGAGCGCGATACGCGTGACAATTACATTTTTCCGCGAACGGGTTCCCTACTCGACTTCGATACACAGGTAGCTGGTCTCGGCGGAACAAGGAAACTCTTTAAAATCGCCGCAAGCGCAACAAAATGGTTCACCATCTCCGAAAAATACGACCATACATTGACACTAGCAGCTAAAATTGGTATGATTTGCCCCTTTTCAGGCAAAGCGACGCCCTATACGGAGCGCTACTTCCTAGGGGGCGATACATTGATGCGCGGCTTCGAAGATCGAGAAATTTCCCCAAAGGATAAAAAGTTTGGATCTACTCCAGCAAAGCCAATATACGAAAGTGTTGGCGGTAATTCCTTCGTCTACGGCGGAGCGGAATACACATTTAATATCTTCGACGACTTCTACGGCGCTGTTTTTCTTGAAGCAGGTAATGTTGGCAAGCATCAAACACCTTTCCACAAAGGCCTCAATGTGGATGCTGGTTTTGGGTTGCGCATATTTATTGGTGGTATGCCCCTCCATCTCGACTGGGGATTCCCCATTCATGCCCAAGAAAACATAAAAAAAGATGGCGTTCAATTCAACTTCTCCTTCGGCGCATCTTTTTAACGTTGACTCCTTGGGAGATATTTTTTCCATAGACACAAGTTAGGCTTTTTAGGGAGGAAAATTTTTTGTTTTCAAAAAAATCTTGACAACGTATCATTTAATAATACGCTGCAGTCGTATTTGTTTTAAAGGAATGATGGTATGGTAGGAGAATTAGTGAGAGATATTGTCATTAGTTTAGGGTTTATGGCTGTTTTTTTGGGGGCGTCGATGCTGTTTGGAACAGCTTCGGAAAAAAAGACGGTTGCGTCGTATGTTGCAAGGGAAGAGGTCGAAAACGGGAAAAGTGACAGCGAGCTTTCTACGCTTAGCCATTGAGAAAGCGGTTTCCGGTTTTCAATGGGCTTTTGCTAAAAAGAAAACAAGCTACAATGAAGGTCTAACGCAACCCCTTGAATGCAATTAATTGCTGTGCAATTTCCGCGAACACAGGATATGCCGCGCGGATTCCGTACGCCGTTCCACCGCTGGGCATAGTAGGATCATCCAAGACTACTGTAATCAAAAACTGTGGACTTTCTAAAGGAAAAAAACCGGAACATGACGCAACGTGGTGCTCCCGCGAATAGGTACCATTGATCAATTTTTGCGATGTTCCCGTTTTGTAAGCCAATTTAATACCCACTATAATCGACGAAGACGATTTCGGGTTGTGTAGTACTTCTCCCAATTTTTTCGCAATATCGGGTGCCAAAACCTGACGTATGATGCGAGGTTCGGTTTCAACGGTTACCTCTTCTTGATCATCCAGTATACGGGAAATAATCTTTGGTCGCAGTAAATATCCCCCACTAGCAATGACACCCATAGCCTGATGGACCTGCAATGGCGTTGCACTAATCGCATGCCCTATGGGTAACCGCGTAATGGTTAAACTATCCCATAATTTCGGTCTCGGTAAAAAACCTGCCGCCTCACCATCGAAGCCATAGCCCGTCTTCTCACCGAATCCAAATGCACGCGCAGCCTGATAGAGTTGCTCCGCCCCCAGTATAATGCCAATTTGCGCTAATCCCCGATTACTCGATTTTCGCAAAACATCCATGGCACTTAATTTTCCGAAAAACGTATGATCATGGGGCAAGCTATAGTGCCTATCGCCGTACGAAAAAGTTTCGAAAGAGCAGTCGAAACATTGGTCGAGGGAGATAAGTTTTCGTTGTAAAGCTATACTAAAGGGTACAATTTTGAAAATAGACCCCGGTTCATACGTATCAGTAACCGCGCGATTGCGCAGGGAATCGACTTCCGATTGAGCATATCCATTACAATTAAAAGTCGGTACATTGCATAGGGCGAGTATAGCTCCCGTGTGGGGATCGCTCACGATCACCGTTCCGTTCTTCGCCCCGAGTCCTTCCATAGCCCGTTGCAGTGCTTGTTCTGCGATTGTCTGTACCGGCAATTCGATCGTTAGAGTGACATCGAAACCGTTGCGAGGCTCTACGACAGACGTTCGAAATAGAGCAATTTCTTCACGTTTTCCATTTTTTTCCGATACAATCCAACCGTCTTTTCCACACAAAAAATTATTCAAAAAACGTTCAACTCCACTGATCGCAACGCCTTCCCTATTGACAAAACCAATGATGTGACTTGCTAATTCATTATTGGGATAGACGCGTTCATTCCGCATATTGCCATAAATTCCCTTTATTTGTAAATCTTTTATCTCACGGTAAAGATTTTCGTCGTCAATCGTCACAATTTTTTTCCAACGCACTCGCTGTTCCTTACCATCTCGAATGAGGCTTTCACGCTTGAAAAAGATAGCGATATCCTCCGATTTTTTTTCTAACAGTATGGCTAATTGGGCAATCTTTTCTCGATCTTTCTGCTCATCGATAACGTAGGGATCAACGCCAATGTCGATTTTCACGGTTGTTATCGCCAAAATGGACCCATTACAATCTAGGATTTTCCCACGAATAGCCTTCTTGACTGTCTTCGTCGCACGGGCATTATTTATAAAATTTCCATAATAATTTTGATTAAAATAGGACAGATGAAGCACTCGATAGCTCAATCCTAAAAAGCAAAAAAACAGCACAAAAAGAAGAAATAAAAAACGCCAACGGGAAAACATACCGCAATTCAAAAAAAGTGTCCCGGAGGTTTTCCAATGAGCTTTTCTTGTAATTGTTCTCGTTCATTAAGTATTCTTTGGGCAATTTTTTTGACATGCATGCGAATCCACTTTGCCGTCGAACTTTCGAGTCTGTAGTCGGCAGCTCCATAGGCATCGATACGTCCTTCCGCAAGCATCCGATCATTTTGTGCGAACTCATTCTCTTGGCTCGGATCATAGACCGCATAGGCCTTTCCGCCATGGCTACGAATCACGGAAAAAGCTGGAATATCGCTGGGGCCATCGGCAATATAAATCATATTACAAAACGGTACTCGACGATGACTTTCGTCCATCGCCGCATTGACATCAATCGCTGGATGCTTGTTGCTCCCTTTGTTAATCTCGAAAAGACAGCGTGTTTTCTGGGTATTGTCAATGGCACAGGCGATTTGTTCAATCTCAGCCCTTTCGCCATAGGAGATCGAATACTCAATTTCATCAAAAACAATTTGGTCCGCATTTTCGTGATTTTTATTATAGTCGTTTTCCTCCTCAGAATCGTCGTTTTGTTCAACGCTCAATCGTTTTCTTTCGATGCGTTCCCAAAAATTTTTGACCTCCTTTCCGATCTCATCTTCTAGAAATTCGCAGGCAAAAATACCATCGACAAACGGTGCTACCCCACTTCCGCGAATCGTTTCCACATGTCCCCCACTGATGATATAGTGTTCCAACGTGATCCCCTCCGCACGGTAGCGTTCATCGCCCGCGATATCTTCTTTCAGAACTGAAAAAAATTCGGGTATTCCCGGAAAGAACGTCAATTGTCGGCCATAACACATCAACTTCGCCTTCGATAACTTCGGAAGACGTCCTTGCTTCACAAGCTCCAAAATATAATTCAAATACGCAAGCGTATCGGATAATCGGATACCACGGTTTCTAAATTTTGCAGATAAAGTATCAATTTCTTTCCAGAAAACATTCTCATCAATGCCATACTCGCGGAATAACGGCGCTTGCATATTCCCAGGGATAAGTGTCTTATCGAAATCCCAAATACAAGCGATAACATTCCCTGCTTGGTTCATTGCAATATGCAATATGGCGCTAAAACTTCAGCAAGTCTCCTCTGATAAAACATAGCCTCACCGGTCTAATGACTCAACTCAAGGGCACGCTGCTCTTTTTTGAGACGTTTGTGTTCCAACTCTTGCTCAAGTTTTTCATTTTTGAGGCGCTTCAACTCGACTTCACGCTGTAACTCATATAATTCATCATCCCGCCTACTACTTTGTCCACTATTTAATTGGGACTTGATCTGTGCATTCTCTGTACTCAAAGCTCGTTTTTCCTCATTTTCTCGCCCCGCATGGTGACCAATGGCTGCACCGCCAAGACCCCCTAAAACGGCACCGGCTGCTGCTCCTCCTTTTCCTCCGATGGCGTGCCCGACTCCAAGTCCCGCTGCCGTTCCGATAGCAGCACCTCCCAATGTCGATTCTGTCGTATCACAACCGGAAAACAATACCAACAATACCACGGGCCAACATCTTTTTAGACACTTTACTCTCTTCACAATATCTCCGTTCCGTGGAATAAACTACATTTAATAGAAAAGTAAAGCATATTTTTTATCCCCACGAAAATTTTTCTTCGCTCTCCATAAGGCCTCGCTTCGTACTTCCCTCTTTCCACTCATTTTTTCCCTATTCTCCTTATATATAAACTATTTTCTAAAATACTCTACTTTCCCAAAAGATCATTTACACTACGATACTGATAAAGGACTTAAAATCTATCATCTCACTTGCTACTTATGTCCACTCCTCCAACTGGGATTTCCCTTCGGGTTTCTTTAAAACCTGCTCCATTTCGTCTTATTTCCCCGCATGATGGCCGATGGCTGCACCACCAAGCCCCCCTACAACGGCACCAGCTGTTGCTCCACCTCTTCCTCCGATGGCATGCCCCACTCCGAGTCCCGCCGCCGTTCCAATAGCCGCGCCTCCCAAAGTCGATTCCGTCGTATCACAACCGGAAAACAATACCAACAATACCACGGGCCAACATCTTTTTAGATACTTTACTTTCTCCACAATATCTCCGTTTTCCTGAAATAAACTATATTCTATGGAAAAGTAAACTACATTTTTCTGTTCTACAAAAAATTTTCTTCGCTTCCCGCAAAACCTTGTTTAGTGTTTTCCTCTTGGCCATTCACTTTCTATTCGTCCTCCTACAGACATAAACCATCTTCGAAAATACCCTGTCTTTTGGGAAAACCATTTACGCTGTGATGTGAGCAACCTGCTGAAACCCGGGAATCTATCATTTCGCCTGCTACTTTCGCCTCCTACCTCAACGAGAGCTCAATCTAAACCCCTGCTTAAACCTCGTTTCATTTCGCCACGACACCTCACCATAAGGCAGCGAACTATATCCAATGGGAAAGTAAAGCATATTTTTTGTTCCACGAAAAATTTTTTTCGCTCTCGATAAAGCCTTGTCTAGTACTTCCCTTTTTTTATTCATTCCCCATTCGTTTCCTGTGCATAGAAATCATCTTCGAAATAACCCATTTTTGGGGAAAAGTTATTCACATTGCGATGTTAGTAACCCGTTGGTAACCTGTTAAGAGCTGGGAATAAGGCAAAAGTTATTCACAGCTATTCGCAGAAATTTCCCGGTTATCCACAGTCTTATTCACAAAAATCGCATACGAAAAAGCTAGCATTTATCTGTGCTTAAAGCCGTTATTCACTTATTCACAATCCCTATTACGAATACTAAGAATAATATTTTTATTCATCTTAGTCTCTTTGCCACTCACCTCCTCGGATCTCATCCCTCGATTGGGAGTGCTTGTTAATAACTTTCCAACGGATTTGTTTTGCCTTTTTATTTCTTTTGAATTTTTCCTTTAGAAGGTTTTCCTACGCAATCCCCGATTGGTGTTCGTGGAACCATTTTTAGAAGACTATGGCTAAAGATAATAAACAAACTTGTTTTACCTTTACATTGAACAATACACAGGCGGAACAGTTGCGCGATATTTGCGAAAGGCGTGGCTTCGAACCCTACTTCGTCAATTACGCGCGCTATGCGTTTCATGCAAACGGTTTCAACATAGTCATGTATAACAGCGGGAAACTCGTACTTCAAGGGAAAGAGGCAGCTGAGTTTGTGACCTTTGTCGTGGAGCCCCAAATTACGCAGACTTTTACCGTTGGTAACGAAGATATTCTTCACGGGGAGTGGTTTACGTCGCATGCGGGTCTCGATGAGAGTGGAAAGGGCGATTTTTTTGGTCCCATTGTAACGGCATGTGTTATTGCAGGGGGCGACGAGGTACGTGCGCTACGGGAG
>JAIRLD010000062.1 GCA_031259665.1 Puniceicoccales bacterium
AAAATTTAAATCCCTTTTTGGCTTCACGCTTTCCAATTTCCGTCCCCAAATTTCGGTTTTCGCCTCTTTTTCTCTCGCTATTTTTGCCTTTATTTTTCCCCCTTAATTTCGCCATCCGCATTATTGGAATATAATGCTGACCTAAATGCGCTCGATGAATACGGTCGAACGCCATTGGATATTGTCCTTGAAAAGCGAGCAGCAATCCCCAACGATGACCCGAAATGCAAAGATGAACGAGAAAAACTCGATCGAATCATTAAACTCCTCCGAGAACACGGCGCCCTAGAAGGTCACCCTAATGACGCAACGAAAAGCCAATCCCAAGAAAATAGCAAGGACAAAGAAAAAGCCGAAGAAAACGAAGTCGAAGATGAAGTCGAGGATGATGAGAACTAAAGCACGATAAAATCAGAAAATATTAGTTGAAATTTAAAACAATGGAGCATATCCTTCAGGATGTGCTTTTTGTTTGTAATTTTACAAAACGGCAGGATGTTATGCTAAAATATTTTTAAAAATCACCTTCCATTCAAACCCCTTGCGCCATCGAAAATAATCTTAGATTATGGAGGTGTAGAAAGGAGAGTTATGAAAATGAATAATCTTAATAAAAAATTAGTCAACAATCTCATACTCGGAAGTTCCTTATACGGAACTTCTGTTAGTATTATGACACAAGTTCAGGCAACATCAACGCCTCCTCAAGGCAGGCAAGGTGTTCATCAATATAACGAAGAAGCTACGGAGCAGCTGAGAGCATTGCTCGCAAAATCAGAAACACCATTGAAGGAGTGTATGAGCTTAGTCCAATTTAACAATGCAGATCCTAATATACAGGTTGGACTTTTTACACTACTGGAAGAAGCTGTACTACGTCGGAATTACAGAATGAAAGACCTAATCGACAAAGGTGCAGATATACATAGAATTACAAATAAACAAGTAGAAAGGGACGAACATGGCAATATAAAAAGAGTCAAATATGGTCGCACGCTTCTGCATTTGGCTGTCTATCCTCCTCAAAAAGTGCGGGAACTTTTGTACCAACATAAGTGGAAAAAAATACATAAAAGTATGGACGAATTGGCGAAAAAAAATAAAAAGCCTACCCGTCCAACCATACCAGAAGCACCCGCACCGGAAGTGGCAAGGAAGGAAGCGTTGGAGAAAGCGTTACATAAACGTGAAATCGATGCCTATATATCTTGTATAAATAACTGGGACGATCTTCTATCCCCACAAGAAAAGGGTGTAAAAGAGCTCCTCGATTGTGGCTTAGGTATAGAGGAAATAACTCTGCAAGAGGCACCTGACGAGGAACGACCCCCAAAATCACCAGAGGAAATTGTTCGCGACTGTATCCAAAAATTATTAGAATCAAAATTGCAACAATCGGAATTTCATAAAGCCGTAAAAAAGCACTATGATGCAATTGATAAATTATTTAAAGAACAAAAAGGGGAAAATATAGTCACAGTACAAACTTTAACAATATAGAGTTGACATATTTTCAAAAACAGAAAATATATTGCAGTGAATATGAATGGGAAAAGATTATTAAAAAGTATTGTATGGAGTAACCTTTTGTATGGGAGTTGCTTGTCCTGTGCACAAACGCAAGTTACGAACGATGAGGTGACTAAAAATTTTTTGTCTCTTGTTACAGGTGAATCCCTCCGCAATGTAAAATATCACATGCATGAAATTACGGAATGGGGAGAACCTAATAATAAACTGTATTGGGCCATACGGTTCAATAATGTACCAGTCATTAAACGTTTACTCAAAAAAAGCATCGATCTCAATCACATAATACCGTCATCCCATGCACAATATGAAAATGAAGGAGAAACACCTCTAGAACAAGCCATAGGAAATCCCAAGTTAGTAAAATTATTCCTAAACCATGGCGCTGATCCCAATCTTAAAAGGATTAACAAATATGGCCATGAAATTATACCATTAGGAGAAGCCGTAGAAGCAGGGGCGGTAGAAACAGTAAAATTATTATTAAGTCGTGGTGCGGATCCTCATTGGAAAGATTTACAAAATCGTACACTATTGCATATAGCTATTTCCGATTTTTGTACATCCAGTAACTCACTGCAAATCGCAGAACTACTTTTGGATCAAGGCATAGACCCCAATAGCAAAGACAATGCAGGTCGAGTACCTTTGGCAAAGTTAATGTGTCATATTCTTTCAGAAACTGATGCTTATCACAGTTATGTATGGGAAATGGAACTACTTCTGGACCAGATAGATCTCCATAGCAGAGACAAAATAGGCCAAGTACCTTTGACAAGGTTAATGTCCCATATGCTCTCAGAAAAGGATGCTTATCCTCATCATGTATGGGAAATGGAACATCAAGCGTTATGTCGATACCAAATTTGTAGACGCAGAGAATTAATAGAAAGAACATCACAGGGCATAAACTGTTGTTTTCAGATAATAAAATTATTTGTGGATCGCAGTGCAGATATTAATATCCAGGATAACGAAGGAAATACGCTATTACATTGGGCTATACCTTTTACTTGGCAGGACGAAAAAATTCCAACTCTGCTACATAGTCGGAACATCCATCCAAATTTAGAATTATTTGAGACCCTCATTGAATTAGGTGCCGATGTCAACATTCCCAATCATGAGGGAAAGACACCCTTAGATCTGCTTCTTCAACGAAAAGAAGAAC
>JAIRLD010000110.1 GCA_031259665.1 Puniceicoccales bacterium
AAGGAGTCCATGACTCCTTGTGGGGTGTGGGGGCAAAGCCCCACAAAGTAAAACTTGACAAAAAGCGAAAAACCGGGAACGTGTGTACAAAAGCCAAGCGGTATATTTAAAATTAATTAGCAATGGTACATTTAGAACATCCTTTTGAGCCTATTTTCAACGAAAAATCCGAGGTACTCATTTTGGGATCTTTTCCTTCTGTCGCTTCTAGGAAACAAAATTTTTATTATGCTCATCCTCAAAATCGATTCTGGAAAATAATAGCCCATTTAACAAAAATAGATCCTATTCCTACCGATATCGAAGGGAAAAAATTCATACTACTTGCCCATAAAATTGCATTGTGGGATGTGATTCAAAGTTGCAATATCGAAAATTCTAACGACAATCGTATTACCAACGTTACTCCTGCCAATTTATTTTCCTTATTAAAAAATGCTCCCATTAGGCATATTTTTACAAATGGACACAAGGCTTACCAATTGTATAACAAATATCTTTCTTTGAATATTTTTTACCCTGTAAGCAAATTACCTTCAACAAGCCCTGCCAATGCAATTTATGATTTTGAAAAATTAATTCATTGCTGGGGTATAATAAAACAATATTTAAATTAAATTTTTATTTTTGCAAAACTTACAAATTGAACAAAAAAATCCTATTTCTGGGATGGGGACGATAAAATATAATTTACTTTTCCGGCGTTGTTTTAAATTATTCTCCATGAATTTGCCGCAAAGGATTATGATATTTGGCCGTCCGGGAAGTGGAAAATCGACCTTTGCTTACGAACTGCACCAAAAAACACAAATTCCCATTTTTTATGGGGACAAGTATTTTTTTGGGACTAATTGGAAAATGAAATCCCCGGAAGAATGTTTCCAAATCCAGCAATCTTTCATTCATCAATCGCGTTGGATCATCGATGGCAATTGTATCAGTTGTCCCGACACTTTTGAGCAACGCTTTGTCCTAGCTGACCTTGTTATTTACTTCAATTTTCCACGATGGCTATGTCTTTTTCGCATTTTGAAACGGCGTCTTTTCAGGGATAAAAAAATCGATGACCGTGCCGAAAATTGTCGGGAATCTATTAGTTGGTCTCTCTTAAAATTTGCATGGAACTGCGAAAAATACTTTATCCCTTTTATCCGAAGATTAAGGACCCAATGTCCATTAAAAAACTTTGTGGAAATAAAGAAAACGAAAAATCTCGATAATTTAATGAGCCATTTCGCTTAATTTTTTAATACATTCCTTCGATGGAATGTATATCCGCAGTAAATGTCAAAAAAGTCCAGAAAATTCTAATCTTTTGGGAAGATTAACCATACCAAAGCTAGGATTGCCACCGCCCCTACCGCCAAATTTTTCAGCAATTTGTTGAGCCGTACGCGATGCATCACAATGATTTTCTACTCCTCTCGGCGAACAATTTATCATGATCACAGCACTTTCTGCGAGATTTCCAGCTAAAATCGCCACATCACACGCCTCTTTCTTGATGGCAAGCGTACCCAGCGAGCGCAAATCATTGGGGTGTTCGATTTCAAAAACGCCCTGTACTTTTTTTAAACCATTTTCGTAAATTGCCTGATGACAAATCTCGTCGAAAATTTGCCGATTATTTTTTTCTAAAACCACACGCAAACGACGTTCCACTACATTTTTAGTGTGCTGTAGCTGCCTTATTTTTACTAAAACCTCACTATCTTTTACGGAAAATTGCTGTCCCAATTCCTCAACGAGCGTGATACGGTGGTCCACATATTCCTTGGCAGCACGACCGACAACGGCTTCGATGCGACGCACCCCGGCAGCAATGGCACTTCCTTTTACAATTTTAAAAATTCCAAGCTCACCGGTAGCGGAAACATGACAGCCACCGCAAAGCTCCATGGAAACGTCGCCAATGGATAGAACGCGTACCACTTCGCCATATTTTTCGTTAAAATGCGCGATGCACGCCGACGGAATTTCCCTAAAAGGCATTTCCTGGGCTGTAACGGGCAAATTTTCCAAAATTATAGCATTGACAAAATCCTCGATGGCAACCCACTCATTTCGCGTCAGCGCTGCAAAATGATTAAAATCAAAACGTAGGCCACAGTCCTCCACGAAGGAACCGTACTGCTTGATATGGTTGCCCAAAACTTTTCGCAACGCCCCATGCATAATATGGGTCGCCGTATGGTGCCGTTGAATTTCCTTTCTCCGCGAAATGTCTACGTTTAAAATGACTTTTTCGCCAATATTTAACTCGACATCTCGCGCAATCTTATGTAAAAATATTCCCTGGGCATTGCGCAGCGTATCGCATATGGCAATCGCTTGTCCGCGGCAAAATAACGTTCCCGAATCACCAATTTCGCCACCCATTTCGCCGTAAAATGGTGTCCGATCGACGACGATGAAAGCCGCATCTTCCGCCGAAATAATTTGTAAAACTTTCGCCTCAACACCTTCGAGTTCACCATAGCCCACAAACTGCGTCGCTTCACTGAACGTTTCATCGGCAATAGCTACCTGTGATTTTTTCTGTGCACTGCGCGCTCGCTCCCGCTGCATTCCCAATTCGTTTTGGAAACTTTTTTCATCAACTTTTAATCCGCGCTCCTTCGCCATCAACTGGGTCAAATCAAAAGGAAAACCGTAGGTATCGTAGAGCGTAAAGGCATCGTGGCCGCTAATTTCGTCATTTTGAGTCCGCGAAAAAATATCCTCCAACAAAAGGATCCCACGGTCCAATGTCTTTTCAAACATGGCCTCTTCCGCGCCAATGGTTTCGAGAATGATTCTGCGATTGTGCTGCAATTCTGGAAAAATCGATGCCATTTTTTCGATGACCGTCTCTGCCAAATTTGTAAAATTTTCAACAGAAAATTGTAAACGTTTCGCAAAAAGGATCGCACGCCGCAAAATTCGTCGCAAAACATAGTGGCGCCCTTCATTGCCCGGCAAAATTCCATCTCCAATTGCAAACGTTAGCGCACGAATGTGGTCCGCAATGACCCGAAATGCGAAATCGATCTTTTCCTGTTCCCCCATGAATTCGCGATTTGCTGTAACGGTTCCGCGATAAATTTTTCCACATAGAGCAGTGATTTTGTCAAAAATATAGGTAAATAAATCGCTGCTATAATTGGAAGGTGGCTGCAGAAAATTTGAAAAATTATTCGTTGTTTTCACAATTCCGGCTACCCGTTCCAACCCCATTCCCGTATCCACATGTTTATTCTTGAGCGGGGCGAAAGTGCCATCGGCCTGAGCATTAAATTGCATGAAAACGAGATTCCAAATTTCCATGCAAAGCGGCGAATCGCGATTAACGAGTTGCCCCCTGCTATCGCCCTTTTCCGTTAAATCGATGTGAATTTCCGAACAAGGACCACAGGGCCCCGTATCGCCCATCATCCAAAAATTTTCTTTTTTACCGAATCTTAAAATATGCTCCGCCGAATTTAATCCTTCTTCCTCAAAAATGCGTTCCCAATAGCCGTACGCTTCCCGATCAAACTCTGCGGGCTCGCCTTCGCCGGGTGAATAAACGGTAACGTATAGACGCTCTTCTGGAAAATGCCAAATTTTTGTCAAAAGCTCCCAGGCAAATTCGATCGACTCCCGCTTGAAATAGTCGCCAAAGGACCAGTTACCAAGCATCTCGAAAAAGGTATGGTGGTAGGTGTCGAAGCCCACGTCCTCCAAATCATTGTGCTTGCCACCCGCACGAATGCACTTCTGCGTATCCGCGGTTCGCGAAAATTGAATCGCCCGCTCACCTAATAAAATCGGAACAAATTGATTCATGCCCGCATTTGTAAATAGTAAATTGGGCGATTCCGGTAATAGTGACGCCGAAGAAACGATCCTATGTCCCTTTTGTTCGAAAAAATCTAAAAAACTTTGCCTTAATTCCGTTGAATTCATACCGTTTCTTATTTCAATTTTTTAACCTGTATAATTCATGTTAACCTGTATAATTCATGAAATCTCTATATCTTTCCCATAATCCACACCGGCTACGCCAAAACCGAATAATCGTAAAAAATCCTGATAATAACCGCCAAAATCCGATAGCGTACGTAAATTTTCCGTCGAAATTCTAGGCCAAATTGCCTTCACTTCCCGCTGTACATCGTCGCGCATCTCCAAATTGTCGAGACGAATCCGCCCCACTTCGTCGCGATTGGCATTAAAATGCGAGGAAAATAAACGGTACATTTGTTCAATGCAACCCTCGTGAATCCCCTTCTGTTTCATGATTTTGAATAGTATCGAATTGTAAAGCGGTACCACCGGTATGGCCGAACTCGCCTGCGTCACCACTGCCTTATTCACCGAAATCATCGCTTCACCCTGTAATTTTTCTAACTTATTTTGGATATTTTTTGCAGATTGCTCCAGGTGATCTTTCGCCCTGCCAATCGTTCCATGGGTGTAAATCGGCCATGTCACTTCAGGCCCAATGTAGGAATAGGCACAGGTCCGTACCCCTTTTGCTAAAACATCTGCCGCGAGTAGTTGCTCGATCCAACGTTCCCAGTCCTCGCCACCCATAACCTTGCGCGTCGCTTCAATCTCCTCCTCCGTCGCCGGATCAATGGCAATTTCTAAAACTTGTTCCGTATCCGTATTAACCGTTTTCCCTAAAAAAGGTGCTTCGATTGGCTTCAATACGGATTTATAGGTCTCACCTGAAACGGGATCGGTGCGTCTCGGCGACGCTAAACTATATATAATGCAATCGATTTGACTAAACTTTTCTCGAATTAACGCAATCGCTTGCCCCTTGATCGCATCGGAAAAAGCATCGCCATTGATACTTTCCGAAAGTCGTCCTTCCGCCCTGGAAAATTCGTCCAAACTGCGCCCATTGTAAAATCCCGCCGAACCTAACTTGCCCTCCGTTTCCGGTCGCTCAAAGTAAACACCAATCGTGTCCGCCTTACACCCAAACGACGCTACGATGCGACTCGCTAAACCATAGCCGGTGGATGCCCCAATAATAAGCACTTTCTTCGGAGAATCAACAATCTCTCCCTGCGATTTTACATAGTTAATCTGCCTTAAAACATTTTTCTTACATCCTTCCGAATGCGCCGTAACACATATAAACCCGCGAACTTTCGGTTCTATAATCATGCTCCACTTCCTAGGAAGTTTTTTCGCCCATTCAAATTTATTTTCAATAAAAACATAAAATAGCCAAAGGGCTTCGACTGCCCAGGGTGGCTCCGCCCCCCTGGACCCCCTGCAAGGAGGCACAGCCTCCTTGACCTCCTTCGGCGGCCGAGCCCGGCGCGTTCCGCGCTAGGCTCGGCCGCAAAGTCAAGTTTTTTTCTTTTAGTGCCGCGCAAATCCTGCGCAATTTGCGCAGGATTTGCGCGTAATTTAATCTTTTTTTTCTTTTT
>JAIRLD010000007.1 GCA_031259665.1 Puniceicoccales bacterium
GGACCTTCTGCGGATTGATCCAGTGGCATTGCCACTGGATCAATCCGCAAAACTAGGTTCAGGAGGCAGTGCCTTCTGACGAGGATTCTAAGGGCGCGCAGCCCTTAGGCTAGCATCCCCCGGATCACTTTATTAACTTGCTAAAAATGGAAGCTTAGGAATAATAAACGCGCGTTAGATGGTGTCGATTCAGAAAAAATTTCTACTGGTGGGTGTTTTTTGCACTTTCGAAATATGTTTGGGAAATAGTGCGCCGGAAACACAGATTTCGATTCCCAATAAACGTGAAGACTATCGTGAAGAATCCCAAAAAACAAGCGCAGATATCCATTTCAAGGAACCCGTCCCCATACCGTTGGAACAAACGAGCGCGATGCGTCTGGAAACGATTTGTATGATGAAATGCCTCGAAGAGATCCACTACGCCCGCAAAAAAATCAAAAATCTCGACTCTAAAAAAATTGTTGAGGAGTACATCGAACACATCGATAGCTCAAAAATGTCCTTTATACAAAAAGAAATCGACGATTTCACAAAACGTTTCGTACCCATGTTGGATGTCTTTCTAAACGGTGGAAGCCTCACTCCGGGATTCTTAATCCATGATCTCTACCGCCAAAAAGTTCGCGACCACGTCCAGTGGATCTTCCAACACATCGACCAAAATAAATTTGAACTCTATTCCGATGCTAACTTCATCGTCGATCGCGAAAAAGAAAAATTTCCACAATTTAAGGAAGAGCTCGAAAAATTATGGCAGGATCGTCTAAATTTCGAAATCGTTAATGAAATTATTTTACAGGAATCCTCCGAACGAAAAAAAGAATGGGATTATATCGACGCCGCTAAAAAAATTAAAAATCAGCGCCCCATACGTTTCCTAACCGAAGCAATCGAACGCAATAATCGACGAAAGATTTTGAAACCCAATGTGCCCAAAAAAGAAAAATCTAAGCCGATTCGGGAAATTAGTTTTAACATTATAGATATCTTGAAAACTAATCGGAGCGCCTGGAAACCACGATCCATCTGGAGTAACGTATATCGCCTCCATCTCGATGGCGGAAATGTTAAATTGCCACTCACCCTCCCGGAAAAAATAGAACTCGCTAAAAAAAATATAAAACAGCGCTACGGAAGCCTGTTGCGCAATGTCTTCCAATTGGAACCCTGGATCATTCAAGAACAATTTATCAATAGCGTTTCACGGATCTACGATCCCCATACCGTGTTTATGTCCCACGAGTCCATGGAGGATTTACGGATGGCACTTCACCATTCCTTTGTCGGGATCGGCGCCTACTTGAGCGATGATAATGGCAGCTGCGTTATTACGGAACTGGTGCCCGGAAGCCCTGCCGCACGCAGTCGAAATATTCAAATTGGTGATCGCATTATCGCTGTCGCCCAGGAAAATGAAGAGCCTATCGATGTTTCCGGTATGCTGCTTAATAAAATTTCTAAACTGTTGCGCGGAAAAAAAGGTACAAAAGTCTCGCTAACCATCCAACCCACGGGCGATATCAGTGAACAAAAAACAGTAACGTTAGTCCGCGATGAAATCGAAATCATGGAAATTCGCGCCAGCGCAAAATTTTTCACCCTGCTGGAAAATGATCGGGAGAAAAAAATTGGCGTCCTTACTTTACCCAGCTTCTATGGCGAGAATGAAAAAGATATCGGCCAGTCCGATAGCGCTGCCGATGTGGTTGCCTTGATAGAAAAATTAAAGGCCAAAAATATTGATGGTTTGATCCTCGATTTGCGCGATAATAGCGGAGGAATTTTAGAACAATCTATCCTCGTAGCAGGCCTATTCATCGAAGGTCCCATCGTACAGGTCCGCGGACAATATGGTAATGTCGATCGCTTCAATACGAAATTCAATAAAAGCCTTTGGAACGGCCCACTCATGGTACTTGTTTCCCGTATGAGTGCTTCCGCAGCGGAAATTTTAGCCGGTGCCCTCAAAGACTATAACCGAGCTATCATCGTGGGCGATAGAAATACGCACGGTAAAGGAACCGTCCAGGCTCTACTTCCCATGGAACAGCTCTTTTCCAAATTTAAATATAAAGAAAATTTAGGTGCGGCAAAAGTAACCATTCAAAAGTGGTACCGTCCCAGCGGCATCTCTACTCAAATTAAAGGCGTGGAAGCGGATATCGTTTTCCCCTCCTTCGATGCACTCCTGCCCGTCGGTGAATCGGATCTTCCTCACGCTATTGAATGGGATACCATCGATCCCATAAAATTTTCCGCCTCAAATAAAATTACAACCTCGCAAATCCAGGAATTGGAACGCCTAAGTCAGCAAAGACAGGCGTCGTTACCCGAATTTCAACTCCTAAATGAACGGATCGCCAAACTTAAAAAAATCATCGATACCAAAACCTTCTCCGTAAATTTAGCTAAACGCCGTGCCGAAAAATTGGAAGATGAACGTACCCAGCGCCATATCGACCAGCAAATCAAAGCTATGATCAAAAATAATGAGCCCTTCGAAGAGGTGCTTCTCGACGTAGCCGAAAAACGTGCCGCCGAAAAAAAATCAACATCCCCTGAACCTAAGAAAAAACCCAAACCATTCGATACCCACTTGAAAGAAAGTTTACGCATTATGGTCGATTTTTTAAATAATTATGAAAACATTACCGCAAAATCTTAGGGAAGTATACCCCTTTAAAAATCATTTCTTAGATGTGGGTGAGGGAAACCGAATCCACTACGTCGATGAAGGCGAAGGCGATGCTGTCGTTATGCTCCACGGTAACCCAACCTGGTCTTTCTATTACCGTAACCTAATCCGAGAATTGTGCCCAACATTCCGCTGCATCGCAATCGATAATATGGGCTGCGGACTCTCCGATAAACCCCAAACCTATGCCTACCGCCTCGCTAATCACATCGCAAATGCACGCAAAGTTATCGAATACCTGAAATTAGGCCATTTTCATCTCGTCATGCACGATTGGGGTTGTGCCATCGGTATGGCCCTCGCGGAACGTTGGCCGGAACGCATCGAAAGCCTTACGATTATGAATGGAGCCGCGTTCCGCTCGCCACATATTCCGTTCCGTATCGCTATCTGTAAATTACCCCTCATCGGCGATCTTCTCATCCGTGGACTAAATGCATTCGTCCTTGGAGCTAATTTCATGGCCGTCGAAAAAGGACTCGATTCGACAGCGACAGAAGGCTACCGCTTTCCCTACGATTCCTGGAAAAATCGTATCGCCCTAAAAAAATTTGTGGCAGATATCCCCCTCGACCCTAAACACCCCTCCTGGGAAACTCTAACCCAAATCGAAAATGCTCTGTTCCTACTGAGCCAGAAAAAAATTTTGATTCTCTGGGGCGACCGCGATTTCTGCTTCACCGACTGGTTCCTCCGGGAATGGAAAAGCTTTTTCTACGGCGCTCAGGTGGTGCGTTACGAAGGGGCAGGACACTACGTCTTGGAAGATATGGATATCGAAGCCATTGCGACAATCCGAAGCTTTATGGTGCGAACCAAAAAACATGACGTACTTTTATACCCCTAACGTTGCAAAGGGGAATGCTTCCCCCTTAGAACCCCCATGCTTGCCTAAGGGCTACTCGCCCTTGGAATCCCCGCCAGGAGGCACCGCCTCCTGGACCTGGTTTGCGGATTGATCCAGCGGCTACGCCGCGGGCGGGCCTGAAAAAAACGGCCCAGTCCATGCGCATGGCGCATGGACTGGGCCAGTAATTTAAAAAACACTCTTTGGCGGCCGAAGAGTCTCTGACTCCTTGCGGGAATCCAGAGGGCGGAGCCCTCTGGTCAGCCGGAGCCCCACAAAAATCACTTGACAAAGTTAAATTTTAATTATTTTTTGATCATTTATTGGATGATGTTATTATCGGAGGCGGCTGAGCGGTTTTTCATATTTCTGGAGCTAGAGAAGGCGGTAGCAAAAAATACGGTAGATGCCTATGGGAGTGATGTGCGATTGTTTTGTCAATTTTGTGGTGACAGCGACGTGGGATTTGTGGATCATGGACAGGTCGTTGCCTGGGTGGAATCTTTTTTGAAGAAAAATTATGAGCGCTCGAGTATGGCACGAAAATTGGTGGCACTGAATGCCTTTTTTTCGTTTTTAGTCCGCGAAAAAATTGTTTCAGAAAATGTTATGGATGATGTTCTTTTGCCTAGGCCGCAGCGGAAAATTCCCGATACTTTATCACTCCGTGAAATCGAGAAAATTTTATCCATTCCCAATCGAAATAGACCCGATGGGATAAGGGATTATGCGATGTTGGAATTGATGTATGGCAGTGGATTGCGCGTTTCCGAATTGTGTTCATTGGAACTCCAGGCGCTTGATTTTGAGAATGGTTTTTTGAAAATTATGGGAAAAGGAAGTAAGGAACGAAGTGTTCCGATGGGAGGTTATGCCGAAGAGGCGTTGCGATGTTATTTATCGTCCGCTCGTCCACATTTCGTAAAAAAATGGACAGGAAGTGCGCTATTTCTCAGTAACCGAGGCAGGGCTATTTCGCGCAAAACATTTTGGCAGCGGTTGAAAAACTATTCCAAACGGGCTGAAATAACGAAAAATACGAAGCCCCATATGTTGCGTCATTCCTTTGCGACGCACCTCTTGGAAAATGGCACGGATTTGCGTTTCATTCAGGAAATGCTCGGCCATAAAAACGTTTCGACAACAGAAATTTATACTCACGTGGATCAAAGACGCATACGGGAACAGTATGAACGCTTCCATCCACGACCCCATTTGGATATCGGGTAATTCCGCTATTTTTCATTTGGAGGGAAAAATATTGATCCCGATGCACGGCATATCGATTTCTGCCATGGCTTCGACTACATTTTCAACGCAAAGCAACGGATCGTTGATGAAGACGACATTGGAAAACACTCGGCCGGTCTGTTCTTTGTATTTATCTAGAAATAATCGTAAAATATAACCTTTTTGGAATCCATATACCAAATGTATCTCAGTATTCACAAAATTAGAAGAAATAATTCCCTTCCAGAAAACGGGAGCACAAATAGGAATGCCACTGTATGTATCATTTAAGGTACCTAGGATTTGACGAGACTGGAAAAATTCAAACTCTCTAAAGGAATTTTCCAAGGAAATGCCGATATGTTTGAGTCCTTCAACGCGGAGAGATTCGTATGATATTATATCCATAGGCTGTAGCAATTCTCTCACATGAGTAGGGATGAGACGATCTTTTTTTTCTGCTGCATCATCATCAAAAACAAAAAAGCTTACCGGTGTAACCGATTTCACGAAATCACCATCGAATTCATTGTTATATCGAGCACCACCATTTGTCAGGACAATGTGGACCGTCCCGTTTCTTTGTGTTTTGTCAATAAATTTAGAAAAATACGGATGAATTGGAATGGCACCGGAAAGCATCTGGTCGGAAACATTCTTAATTAGTGTACCGTCAGCGTCCCAGACGACGAGTGTATTTCTATTGATGATACCATCTTGATCCAGTCGACATAATAGGTCGGCGGTTTTATCCGGCGACAAGAATTGAATGGCGGGTAAGATTCTCCGGGTAGCGGCTCCGCTGTACGCGCTATGACTCGCACTTGCTTCGCAATTATGGATACCCAAATAAAGCATCCCTAATAAGATTGAGATTTTTTCTTTCATAGTGTCTTGAGATTAAGTATTTTGAAAGTTATGTCAAATTTTTCATATTTTTTCTATCAATCTGAAGTTTTGAGTTTTGATCGACATTTAAAGCCTCCCGATGACGGAAATTTATACCTATACCACTCAAAAATACATACGGGAATAGTATGAACGCTTTCATCCCTATCCCTATTTAGATATTCAGTAATTCTACTTTTTTTATTCAGTGGAAAGAATATTGATCCCGATGCATGGCATATCGATTTCTTCCATGACTTTGACTACATTTTCAACGCAAGGCAACGTATCGTCGATGAAGACGACATTGGAAAATACCTGATTGTTTTTTTCTTTACACTCGTCCAAAAACAATCGTAAAATATCTCCTTTGCGGTGTCGACCTGAATGATGGATATGGCTATTCATAAAATTGGAAAAAATAACTCCACTTGCAAAAACGGGAGCACAAAAAGGATGATTCTGTTCTTCTAATATACCTAAAACATGTCGAGGTTTTAAAAACTCAGATCTTTTGAAAGCTTTTCCAAAGGAAATGCCAATACATTCAAGCCCTGCAATCCGAAGAAATTCCCCTGATACTCTATCCGTATCCTTAAAACGCGATTTCAAATAGAAGGGAATAAAGCTATTTTTTTTGCCTCGCTCGTCGCTATCGGCAACACTAAAATCGACTGGCGTGATATTTGTCACACTCCAATTTCCTCCATCATCCTGAATGAGCTGAGTTCTATAGCGAGCGCCACCATTTGTCAAAGCAATATGTGTCGTTCTTTTTGTTTGTGTTGCGCGAATAAATTTAGGAAAATCTGGATGAATGAGGCGAGGACCGGAAAGCCTCAAAATGGAGCCTTCTTCCAATAGCGTATCATCGACGTCCCAGACGACAAGCGTACTTTCATTGATTGTGCCATTCTTGTTCAGTTGGCGTAATACGTCAATAACTTGATGAGGTAATAGACTGTGAATTGCAGATTGGGCCGCTGGGATAGGAGTCTTGTTCGCATCGTCAAGCGGTTGGCGTAATATGTCAGCGGCTTGACGAGGTAACGGCCTAGCTCCTTGACAGCGTAACCGTCTGGAAACTTGACGGAAGTGTGGCGCTTTAGGTTGTATGTAAGGTTCAGATTTCGGACTATCGATTTTGTCATCGTCAATACCGCTTGCAACGCTTGCTTCAGAGTTAAGGATACCAAAATACAGTACCCTTAGTAGAATTTTCAATATTTTTTCCTTCAAAGTCTTTTAAGACTAAATATTTTGAAAATTATGTCAGTACTTCTTGGAATATTTTTTAAAATATTCCCATTGATCTGAAATTTTGCATCCTTGCTTCATTTTTTGGTCAGTGGGGAAGAATATTAATCCCAATGCATGGCATATCGATCTCTTCCATGACTTTGATCACATTTTCAACGAAAGGTAACATATCGTCGATGAAAATGACCTTTGAAAATACTCGGCCCGTCTGATTTTTACATTCATCTAAAAACGATCGCAAAATAACCCCTTTTATGTATCCGTAATAGCATTGGGTGTAAAGATTGATGAAATTACAAAAAATAATTCCGCGAGAAAAAATCGGCCTACAAAGAACTTCGGAAAGGCTATTTTGGCTTTGGATAAAATGACGCTTTTTATGATCCGGTGCAAAACCCGGGACCATTGAATCCCATTGAACGTGACGGTACACCTTTTGGTCGCCTGCATCAACCCATGTTTCAAGGACTTGGCCACCTCGATTAATAACTTTCACCAATTCCTTTCCCTCAGAATTCCGTTCCCTATCGTATTGAAATTGTGTGATTGGCAATTCCCTTGGAATTTTTTGTAATTCACCGTCTGTGAAATCGATACCGATATGCTTCAAACCCGCAATGCGGAGATTCTCAAAGGTTACTGGCTCTCCGGATCCCGCAGTCCCTTGAAAATAGACCGGACAAATAGCCTGTTCCGCAACCTGAGGAATAGAAGTTAACTCCAAAACGTCCCCATTAAATTTGAGATCATTATCGAATGGGGAAGCATTCGTCAGGGCAATGTGCATCGCCCCCAAATCCCGTGTTTTGCGAATGATTTCGGAAAATTGAGGACAGATCGCTTGTGCTCCAGTGAACGAATAATCCGATCCCGCTTGAATCAATGTATCATCGATATCCCAAACGAAAAGCGTACCCCTACCAACACCCCCAATCGGTGCTTCCAATTTTTTCACGGTCTGTTCCGGTGTCAATTGAAGCATTACGGATGAACTTTTACTCCCCTTATCCATAACGTTAAAACAATACAATATCTAACATAATATAAATCCTATCCACACACGCGAAATCTAGAATTTCTTTAAAGATCTTTAATACATTTTTATAAAACATTTTCAGGTTCGCAGGCAATCTGAATTTTTTGACAGCCTAAAGACTTCAAAATATCAGTAACCTGTACGACAAAACCAAAGGGTACCCACCGGTCAATGCAAACCAATAAAGTAATTTTCGAGGGATCCTTTTTGCGCGATAAAAATCGCTCAACCGTAGAAGATAAATTCTCAATTTTGAGAATGAGGTTGTCAAACATAACGATCCCGTTTGGCCCTAAATTGAGTACACCCGATGTTGCCTGCAAATCAACGTTCTTTGACCGCGGTAAACTCATCTCAATGCCCGGAGAAAAAACAAAACGCGATCCCAATAGCGATAAACCAAAAATAAATAGCAAAACAGATATAACAGCACTAAATTCCAACGACGTATCGGGTTTAGCTAGGGTTCGCTGAGACTGAAATTCGCGGAAAGCCATGACTATTTCCTCGAAAAAATAATCTGTATTGCCTCGTTGTAGGTCCACTCGAGTTGGTATATCATCGACTGTACCTCGCCGTAAAGAAAATTATAGGCCAAATTAGCAAAAATACTGATCGCTAAACTAACCGCAATGAGTAGCATCGCCATCGTGATCTCCTCCGAAAAAATGTTCGAATTCGTGTAAGTTAATCCCGTGTCCTGAAGACTTTTAAAGGCATTGAAAAAGGCTAAAATTACACCGATTAATCCTAACATCGGAGCAACCTTCGCAATCGTACGCAATGGAAGTACGTGTTGCTCACACCGTGGAATTTCCAAAAGCGCTACGGATTTCACATGTACCTTAAGCTCATCCTTCGGAAGATTGCAGTTGAGTAACGCCGTCCGCATGATGTTCGCAACCGGTGAACTATCCCGCTCGCAAAGATCGATCGCCTCGGAAGTTCTATCCTTCATGTGAAGATTGCGAATGCCATCTAAAAAAATAGCCGGATCAATGCTGTAACGCTTGAAAAATAATAGACGCTCAATCGTGAGAATAATCCCCATAAAAGCGAGAATAAGCAACAGCCCCATCAGACCATGGCCAAGTAATAAAAATTTCCATGAAAAAAATGACATGCCCCATGGCCAGTAAACTGAATCTCATGGAGAATACAAGCCAAAGCTTTCCGCTACCCAGAGGGCTCCGACTACCCAGAGGGCTCCGCCCTCTGGACTCCCGCAAGGAGTCATAGACTCCTTGACCTCGGCCGCAAAAGAGTGTTTTTTTAATTACTGTCCCAGTCCATGCGCGATGCGCATGGACTGGGACGTTTTTTCAGGTCCAGGAGGCGGTGCCTCCTGGCGGGGATTCTAAGGGCGCGCAGCCCTTAGGCTTTACAAAAAAATGAATTGCAAGCTTCGAGATTCTCGCAAGCTAATTTGGGACGAAGATGGAGACGATCCAGGAGTTATATCAGGAAATTATCATTGATCACAGTAATTGTCCACGAAATGAAGGAGAGATTGAGTATCCAACCCATATTGCCGAGGGTTACAATGCAACCTGTGGTGATGAGATGACTGTTTCACTATTGGTAAGGGACGGGATCATTGAGGACATAAAATTTCGGGCCCAAGGCTGTTCCATTTCCAGGGCTTCGGGATCTATGCTAACGGAAAAAATTCGGGGGATGCCTCTCGCTGGTGCGTTAAAATTTTCTAAGGATCTGCAAAAAATGCTCACCAGTGATTTTTGGGAAATGCACGATGAAGGTGAGATGGGCGATCTCGCTGCGCTATTGGGAATCAGACAATTTCCCATGCGCATCAAATGTGCCACATTGGCCTGGCATACCTTTGAGAACGCGTTAAAAAATGGTATGCGAAACGGAATCGATTAGGAATTTTTCTTCGAGATGCTAAAATTATTCCTCCGGAATAAACCACTGGAAATTAATTTTTTTCGGATCCGGATGGAGTCCAAATATTTCGGCTACCTTCCGATTGATTATGCAATAAAATTCGGGATATTGTATGGGGATATGAGCCATAGCGATTCGGTAGCGGCGGTGTATGTCGACGATTTTGGCAGCCAACTTTCCAGCTTGCTCGTATGGGACAACTGTTCCCATGAGTGCACCGTTTCGAATCATGCCTTCCTTTTCACCGACCATCGCTATTTTTTCTTCGCATCCGAATTTGAAAATGGTTTCACTATTTTCCGTAAATGGCGATCCGGAAAGGACATAAATTGCATCAAAAGGAATAGGAGCGGATTTAATTTTCATCAAAGTGGGAAGAATTTCCCCTTCATTGGTCACATCGAAGCATTCGAAAGTAATGCCAAATGAGGGAGCAATTTCTTTAATCATACTCAAAGTGTCTAGACAATTTTGTTCTTTTGGATTGGCTAAAGCGGCTAAATATTTCGCTTTCAAGATTTTTTGCATATTTTCGAACTGCATGAACATCGGCGCCGAAATACCTACACCGGAAAAATTTCCTCCATTATTGTGATTTCCGCTTTTTTCTTCGAGCCCCGCTTTAATCGGATGGCT
>JAIRLD010000023.1 GCA_031259665.1 Puniceicoccales bacterium
GCCACGGAAAATGGACGTACGCTGGTGAATTGGAAATTGAAGGACACGAAGGAGCTCGTCTACGAACTGATAAAGCAGGGCGTGGAATCCAATTCCGACATCGCCGATGAATTGGGGATCAGCAAAGGCGCCGTGGCACAGCATGCCAATAAGCTCATGAACGAATGCCTCATAAAGAAGCAGGGGACAAGATACGTGCTCTGCTGAGGCAAATAATCCCAGTGCAAAAGATTAGGTTCCTATTCTTCGTAAACCGAAAAGTTTGAAAAAATCACCCCTATGGGAAGAATTCTTCAAACTTTTTCCCGTCTTAAAATTAGGTTTCTCTATTTTATGCGATTTCCGATGGATTAGGTTTGCTATTTCCTTCAAACTTTTAGGCATTTTTAAGAGGCAAAATTTTGACGTAATTTTGTAAAAATAACCAATTGAAAATTGCCAAAATGCGCCAATCCGTTGGTTCGTTTGGTCATTTTGCTAACTGTTTGCAAATTAAATATTTAAGCGCGGTAAAAATTTTTATTTGGCAAAAAAATGCTTGCATAGCATAAAATTCGCGTCACTTTCCAGAACAGGTTCAGCAAAGGAGTAACTATGGGGCTTGTAACATCAAAGGTAGTATCAAAGGAAATGGGACCTATAATACCAAAAATAGGAATAAGACCTAAGGAATTTAGAAGCCTGCGAAGTGTCATTGGGGCAATTCAAAGAACTCCGGTAATTCTGGAAATATTTAACAACAACGGTGTTGTGTATAACGGTCGTAGCATAAATTTTAAGGATGCTAGCTTAGTGGGGCAATGCGTATCAAATGCACTAGAAGGCATGGCGTTGTGCTATAGGGTCGGGGGAATTTATTCCGATGATGGCAGCACATTCACAAGAAAATTTGCCGAGCATTTGGTTTTTTTTTTACCGTGTTTTTCCTTTTGGCTGCATAATCCGGGATCAGTAGCGATTGCAGCATCGGAAGTGAAAAGTGGGCTGAAATGGTCCATTACGCTGATGAAAGCTACGGAATGCTATAGTAGGAGGAGAGAGATCTGCGTTGAAAACGTCATTAGAAAGCTTTAAAATCAGGGATATAATGTAGTGAATGCTCCAAGTCTAGTTTGTCGTATATCTTCAGTTTCAGCACCTCAAAACATCTTAGGAGGGAAAGTTTCAGGTAGGCGGTCTGTCCCGACACGGCCGGTCTTCAATCCACAGGTTGTGCGAGTTTTGAGAAATTCGGCGCGGCGGCTAGTTTCAAGAACAAAACTTTTGGCGCGGGATTGTGTGCGAGCTCGCCCCAAAAGAAGAGGTGGACCGGTTTTTTTGCCGGCGCCTGTGGTGCCCGCTCCCTTGCCCCTCCCAATGCAACAATTGGTCGATGGCCGGTGGGGGGTATTCTTTTTGGGTTCGGTGATAGGCCCAAATCTTGTCGTTGGTGGTGCAGCGCTAATACCAGCTCAAATCGATCGAATATTTGAGTGGGGCGGTGGCGTAGCAAGGTGTGAATGGATGCGTGCAGCTTACGCGCAAGCGATAATAGATTTGCTAACGTTACCGACGGGCCAAGCGCTCATCCAAGATATAATTACAACCTGCCATAATAATTATAATTACACGCTAGCGCTAGCACCAGCAACAGTACACAATGTTATACCTCATCATTTAGTGTTCATAAATGATCGAGGTTCTAGTGGATTAGTTCATGTCTCTAAAAAGCCGTACCAATGTGAGCTTAACTTAGAATGTAGTGATAATACGGGAAAGAGGATCTTGGAGGGGCACAATGTATTACTTGTTCGCGATGTTGCTGCCAATTCCTTGGGTTTTGTGGGAGTTGCGACATCGCCAGCTTTTGATCTGGCTCATGAGCTTGGCCATTTTCTATATGCATTAAATTCACCTCGTGTTCCGTTGCCTGCGGGGCCCGGGGGGGGTGTTAGGGCTAGGACAGTGCATCTTTCTGTAGAAGATCGAGCACAAGCGCATTACCGTGCGATTTTTGCGGGCGTTGGCGGTGCTGTTCCGATGCCTCCTGCAGAGAGGGCGTTCGTCGACCTCTGGAATGGGGGTGTATTTTCAGAAGCAGTAAACATTCTGCCAAGTGCGAGTATTTTAAATAACGCCGCTGCTGTCGCTGCTGCCGCTGGTATTGCTGCTGCTCCTGCTGTTCCTGTTGGATTTGTAGGTGGTGGGCTTAACTACAGCGATGGCATTATGATAGGTGAAGCGTTTCACACATGGCCACTTGGAGATCCCAGATTGCCTATATTTTTTAATCTTGCTGCAGGAGGAGTCGGAGGAGTCCTTCCTGTTGCCGCCGCCGGTGCCTTTGTTGCCGGTGCTGGTAACATTAATTTAAACGCTGCGGGAGGAGGTTTTTTGCCTAAATGGAGTTTTGTGCGTTTTAGCCACGGAAATACGGTGGATTTTTTCAATGTATTCAGCGCATTAGACAATGTCCCTGATCCTGTTACCGGCCTCAGTGATCGGGATGAATTCAAAAATTTAGTAGTGGCGTTATTGGGAAAGATCGACGCGAATGGGGGACCACCGTTGCCCCCTGGTGGGTTTCGAGGTCTAACAATAGCCGATCTTCCACAAATTTAATTAGCAATAAAATTTCCGGGACGCCGTGGAGGGTGTCCTTTTGCTTGACAAAGGAAAATCGCCGTACAAGCCTCTAAATGAGAGGGAAAGCGGGTAATTTCAATGCGAAAAGCGCATGAGTTTTGTGTCCCAAAAAACGTCCCTGAATGCCTAAAAAACTCCGGGACGCTGGGTGAGGCGTCCTGGGGCTTGACAAAGGTCGCGTAAAATGGGACAGTGGAAGGCATGGGAGATGATTTGAAATGGATGTTTACAAAGATGGTAATCTTGCCGGTGGTGGATGCAGTGGTCGTTGGGAGGCAGATTGGCCGCTGGGAGATGATGCTGAGGGAGACAATGGAACGTGATTATCCGGATATGGACGAAGAAGATATGCAGATGATGCACTTCATGTTAGGTACTTTTCTGGGGGATTACGTCGTGGAGGAACGTTCCAAAACAACGCTGGTGAAATTTCCGGATGAAAAGAATATTGCAAAAGTTTTGGCGGAAGTATGTAAAATCTTCGAAATCAGTGACAAGGCGGAACAGATCTGGAACTCACTAATAAAGCGAAATGAGGAAATAAAGCTGAAGCCACACTGCTGCACTTCTTCCATGGAAAAAGCGGAATAGCGTTCCATTTTTTCCAACGAAAATTACAAATAAAGCAGTCTCAAATTTGCAAATAGGAGCGTCTGAAATTCGCAAATAGAAGTATCGAAAATTTGCAGTTGCACGCAGTTAAGTACTTGAACGGCAGAGAGATGAGCGTCACTTGGCCAAAGCTAAAAATCAACTTCTAAAAAGCCACAAATTGGGCGACTTTTAGAAATTTAGTTTCAAATTTTTCGGGATTTGCATGCTGCCCCATTTAAAAAAAGCGGACCCCGCAGAAATGGCGTCCAATGGCGGGGTCCCTTTACTTTTTGCCACTTCCCATTGGTAACCCATTGGCAAGTGAAACGGGGCGGGAAATAGGTAAAAACTCGCCCCGTTGAAATGACAGTGGAAAATGGTGGAACGTTGTCAAGCAGAACTTCTTGCAGGTCAAAAGGTTACGCAAAATAAATAGACCCCGCTGCTTACGCCCCGGTGGGGCCCTGTATCTTGCCTTTATGGATGGGAAAAGTGGGGCGAGAATCAGTGTATTGACTGGCTGATAGGACCCGCCCCACGGAAATGACAATGGGGAACGGCGGATTCCTGTCAAGAAAAAATGTGAAAAAATCAATAAAAAATAATTACATCTGCTGAGAAGTGTTCAATGATTGGTCTCTCCCCCGGGAGCCGGGGAAATCCGGAAAGGAGTGCCGGGGCGGCGGAAATTCGAG
>JAIRLD010000040.1 GCA_031259665.1 Puniceicoccales bacterium
AGTAGATACGGGAACCGATGGCGATATTTTGAGGCAAAGGGTTGCGGAAGTTTTCATACAGGATATCCTGACTGTCGCAGGTTGGCCCCGCGATGATAAAATTGTCACTCAATGGGCCACGCGTTTCGCAGTAGAGGGGATATTTCAGACTTTCACCGGTTGTTTCGATGAGGCCATTAAAAGTCCCCGTATCTATGTAAACCCAGCGATCGACACCGACCCGCGATTTTTGTGAGACAAGTACCACTTCCGTCACGAGAACGCCCGATCCTGCAACCAGAGAACGTCCCGGTTCCATAACAATTTCCAGAGGACTCTCTTCGGAAAAATCTTCGCGTAAATAACGGGTAATTTCCTGGGCATACACATCAATATCGCATGTTTTATTGATATATCGCGCGGGCAGTCCGCCTCCCATGTTGATCAATGTTAGGGGAATACCGGCGTCCTTTAGGTAGTTAAAAATGTAACGGGCCTTAGCGATAGAGGAATCCCAGGCTCCGATATCCCGTTGTTGAGAACCAACGTGGAAGGATACACCACAGGGTTCCAGACGTAATTTTTGCGCTAGGAGTAGAAGATCGATTGCCATGTCGAGATGACAACCAAACTTACGGGATAATGGCCAATCCGCTGTGTCGGCTCCTTCCGACGAAATGCGGATAAATACTCGCGATTCGGGTGCCGCTAGGGCAAGGTTACGCAAATCCGCCTCACTATCCGATACAAAAAGCCGTACGCCTTTCTCATAGGCGTATTCGATGTGCGAAACCTTTTTTATGATATTGCCATAGCTCATACGATCGGGCGAAACACCGATATCGAGTAAGACATCCATTTCGTAAATGGAAGCGATATCGAAGCAACTTCCGAGGTCACGCAATAGTTCTAAAACCGGTGGAGTTGGGTTAGCCTTGACCGGATAGTATATGGAGGCATAGGGAAAACATTCCTTCATTTTGAGATAATTGCGCTTAACGATATCTAAATTAACTACAAGAAAGGGTGTTTCATGTTTTTCAGCCTCAACTAGCATCGCTTGCCAATCGGCGGCTTCATAATACTCAAGGGGGTTACATTTCATCGTCTATTATTTTTGAAAGAATTATTACAATCAGTATTTCCTCTAATCATATTTCTAAGTTTGTAAAGATTTTTATGGAATTTCGGAAGGAAGTCCTTTCAATAAATTAGACTTGCGCAAAGTGAAATATATTTAGGAAATGGAGTAGTGAGAATTTCCGTTGCACTTGTTGGCCGTCCAAATGTGGGTAAAAGCCGCCTTTTTAATCGACTCGTTGGACGGAGAGTATCGATTGTGCACGACCAACCGGGTATTACGCGCGATATCGTTATTCAAGAGGTGAGAAATGGTATCATTTTTATGGATACGGGCGGAATCGGTTTTTCAAGTAACCCGGAAGAGGACAGTATAACGCAGGCGGTAGAAAAGCAGATTGATTTTGCGATTCGAGCGGCCGATATTATTTTTTTTGTTGTGGACGCCCGGATTGGTTGTACGTCTTTGGACCATGAAATTGCGGGAAAGTTACGCCAATCGGGTAAAAAGATGTTTCTTATTGCCAATAAGATCGATTCGGAACAAGAAATTTACCGCAGCGATAGCTTCCACGACCTCGGCTTGGGTACTCCGATCGCCATTTCTGCGGAACATGGATATGGGAAAGAAGAATTGTGGAAAATTATCGATGAATATGCCGATAAAGATGGAGAAAAAATTTTATCGACAGGGGACAATAATGGCATCAGAATTTGTTTGGCGGGCCGCCCGAATGTGGGCAAATCTTCCATTGCTAACGCACTTTTAAAGGAAAATCGTATAATTGTTAGTCCCATTGCCGGGACGACACGCGATGCCATTAGCGACGACATTACCTTCAGGAATAATGGAAAGGAATACCGCATTCGATTGACGGACACGGCCGGTCTACGGGAAAAGAAAAAAATGAATTCTTCCGTGGAATTCTTTTCCTCGTTACGCTCCATCCATGTAATCGATGAAGTGCACATTGTGCTGCTTGTTATTGACGCGCTTTCCGGTATTACGCGGCAGGATAAAAAGTTAGCCGGTTATGCCCTAAAACAGGGAAAATGCTTTGCGGTTGTCGTCAATAAGTGGGATCTCGCCAGTGAGGGTGTTAGGCGTGATCGCGTCGTCGGTTATCGCTCCGTAGCTGATTTTCAAAAAAGTTTTAGCCAAGCCATTCGGAAAGAACTCTTTGCACTATCCCAATTTCCGGTACTCTTTGTTTCGGCAAAAACGGGTTTCGCCGTCGAAAATATTTTACGCGAGAGTGTACATCTTTTTGAGTGCGCTTCCCAGACAATTTCTACGGGAAAGCTTAACCGCATCATTCAGAACCTGATCGAACGGCAACCACCCGCATTGGTTGCCGGTAAGCGTTTTAAAATTTATTATGCGGTACAAAATGGCCATTTTCCCTTCCAATTAAAAATTTTTTGCAATCGTTTCCAACGCCTAATGAAATCCTATCGGCAATATTTGGAAAATAATATTCGTGAAATCTTCAATCTTAATGGGTGTCCATTGATCTTTGATTTCGTCGATAAGGAGGAACGTTACACCGAAAAAACGGCTTGAACGATAACATTTTTTCCCTACACACGTGGAAGCATTGAAGTCGCTCATTACAGTCCAAAATCTCGTAAAACAATATGGACGTTTTAGAGCACTTAATGAAGTCTCTTTTGAAATTGCTCCGGGAGAGGTTGTGGGGTTATTGGGACCAAATGGTGCCGGAAAATCGACGACACTTAAAATTCTATCGGGTCTTTTGGATGCCAATTCGGGGGTAGTCAAAATTAAAAACGAGAATATTGCCCATACGTCCTGCCATCGGCAATGTTCCTTCGGCATCATGCTGGAAAATAATCCACTTCCACCCCATTTAAAAGTGGGAGAATATCTGCGTTTTCGGGCAGCAATAAAGGGTGTCGATATGAAAAATGTACGCGTTCATACGGAGCGAATGATGCGCCAAGTTGACATTCAGCGCAATTTCCAATACCAGGAAATTGGTTCTCTATCGAAGGGTATGCAACAGCGCGTAGGTCTTGCCGAAGCTCTCCTAGGCGATCCCGATCTCGTCATTCTCGACGAACCCACAATTGGTCTAGATCCCAATCAAATTATAAAATTCCGTAAGCTCATCGCTTCTCAAAAAGGTAAGCGAACGTTCATTATTTCAAGCCATATCCTGCCGGAAATTGAAAGCCTTTGCGATCGCTTCATCATTATCAATAATGGATCGATCGTCGCTAACGGCATGATCCATGAATTGCGCCAGCGATTTTTTAAGGAACGCATTTTACTCGCTTGCGTCGAATGCGAACCAACATCGATTGATGCCTTCAGAACCATACATCCGGAAATTAAAGTTCGCGATGTGTTCATGGATTTGAAAACAAATCAGCATCAACTGATCATCGCTTCGCCTCCCGAAAATATCGAACATCTTTTGAAAACAATTGTCAACGAAACGAGCTGGAGACTGCTAAATCTTGCGGAAAAGTCAACGACTCTTGAAGAAATTTTTATCCAAGCAACAGCACTGCATAGCTAAACCCCTAAGGGCTCTTCGCCCTTAGAATCCAGGCCAGGGGGGATCCATCCCCTGGCCTGGATTTGCGGTTTGATCCAGTGGCGTTGCCACTGGATCAAACCGCAAAGAGGCCAAAGGCCCACCCCGCGGCTACGCCGCTGGGTGGGCCTGAGAGGATGGTCGAGTCCATACGCGACGCGTGGACTCGGCCAACAATTAAAAAGAATGCTTTTTAAAAGATCAATTTACGCGTCAACCCTGTGCAAATTGCACAGGGTTGACGCAGTTAAAAGAAAAACAGCGATTAAAGAAAATCTTACTAGCCCCCGCGGCGCAGCCGCGGGGGCAATCCTTACCCTTGCGGGCCCTCGTCGCAGAATGCGACGAAGACCGGCCGCCAAAGGAGGTCAAGGAGTCCATGACTCCTTGCAGGGTGTGGGGCGGAGCCCCACAGCAGCCTCCTTGCGGAGAGTTCAGAGAACGAAGCTCTCTGGGTAAGCTAAGGGCTCTTCGCCCTTAGAATCCCCGCCAGGGGATCTCATCCCCTGGACCTGGAATTCTTTCAAGAATAAATGTTTTGTTTGGATTTCTGTCAAGACGAGATCGATTGCTTGGTCGACGGGATACGTATCTTCGAGCGTTTTATCACGGCGAGAACGTATGGAAACACTACGATTGTCATTTTCTTTATCTCCAATGACAAATATGTAAGGAATTTTTTCCATTTCCGCCTTTCGCACCTTAGCGCCAAGTTTTTCCGAGGAAGCATCGATTGAGGTCCGAATATTTACTCTGCGCATGCGCTCGAGTACGTCTCGTACATAGTCAACATTATGGTCACTGAGCGGTAACAGTCGCACCTGTTCCGGTGAAAGCCAAGTCGGAAAATCTCCGCCGAAATGTTCAATGAGCAGACCGCAAAAACGTTCCATGGAACCAAAAGGTGCCCGGTGAATCATAACCGGTCGATGGGGCTTATTATCGCTACCCACATAATTGATACTGAAGCGTTCCGGAAGGTTATAGTCGACTTGGACCGTACCCAATTGCCATTCGCGGCCGATAACATCTTTGATAACGAAATCGATTTTAGGTCCGTAGAACGCCGCTTCGCCGGTTTCCAGAGAGTAGGGGACGCCGAGTTCTTCGGCTGCTTTCCGGAGAGCGCCTTCCGCCTTTGTCCAAGATTCGTCATTGCCGATGTATTTTTCGGAATTTGGATCTCGTAGGCCGACGCGTACGCGAAAATCGGTAATACCGAGTGTTGAAAAAATCATTTTTACCAGGTCTAAGCACTCTAAAATTTCATCGGATAGCTGTTCTTCCGTACAAAAGATGTGGGCATCATCCTGCGTAAATCCGCGTACGCGCGTCATGCCGCTGAGTTCTCCGGACTGTTCCCAGCGGTACACGGTACCAAATTCCGCCAATTTTATGGGTAAATCGCGGTAGGAACGTGCTTTGGAGGTATAAATTTTTATGTGTCCCGGACAGTTCATGGGTTTGAGTAAGAATCCGTCCAATAAGCCATTTTCGAGGCCACTTACCAATTCAGCACAAGTCAAGTTGCGATTACTTTCGAGGGTTGCCCGTTCAGCGATGGGCGGATACTGAGCGTCTTTGTAGTAGGGAAAATGGCCGGAGGTACGAAATAGGCCCAGTTTAGCGATATGGGGAGTGGAAACGAGCATATAGCCTAATTTTTCCAATTCTGAGGAAATAAATTTTTGTAATTCCGTGCGAATAATATTTCCTTTGGGGAGCCACAGAATGAGGCCTTGACCGACCGCATCGTCGATCATGAATAGTTCGAGTTCTTTGCCTAACTTACGATGGTCCCGTTTTTTCGCTTCTTCCAGTTGGACGAGATGGGTTTCGAGTGCCTCCTTCGAATCGAAAGCGGTACCGTAAATGCGTTGCATTTGCTGATTTTTTTCATTGCCACGGTAATATGCTCCGGCGATGGAAAGCAATTTAAAGGCTTTAACTTCGCTGGAATTTTGTACATGGGGGCCACGGCAGAGGTCAACAAAATCACCGTTGCGATAGATTGTTACGGCTTCGCCCTCGGGAATATCGTCGAGGCGGGACAATTTGTAAATTTGCCGGCGATCGGAAAAAAGTTTATGGGCTTCGGCACGGGATATAATTTGGGATTCGAAGGTCTGGTTTTGGTCGATTAGGTGCTGCATTTCCGTCTCAATTTTTAGAAAATCATCCGTGGTGAATTTATGGTCGAGGTCGAAGTCGTAGTAAAATCCATCATCCGTTGCGGGACCGATATCGAATTTTACTGACGGAAATAAACGTTGAACGGCTGCGGCCAAAATATGGGCCGCAGAATGTCGGATTTTCAATAGTGATGATTCCATAAAGTTTAGAGTTCCTATGGGAGATCTTTATCTTTTGTCAATACTTGAAATGGATCGTTAAAGGACGATGGATGCTGCAAGGGACGAATTAAAGTCGGAGTTCATCTCAAATCTTGTCATCTTCTTGTGTGATCGAAATTTACCAATGGAAACTGTCGAGATGGACAATCATTCACATAATAGACTTTTACATTTAGAGGAGTGATGATTTGGTAATTTTTTGTGCCATAAGGAAGGGAAATCCTAACTTTTTTTTTGGCGCCGATATTGGATGTACTGGTATGACACGCATTAATAGGGCTATTATAGGGAGGTACAAATTCCAAAATAATGCAATATCCCAATAATGGTGCTATTACAGCAAAGTGATCTTCATCCAAAGGCGCACCAATAAAAATCCTCCGACGTGCCAATTCTCTTTTTAAGTATTCGGCAAACTGACAAACTTCGCTGTAACGAATGGTAATGACAACGTTTCCTCTTGTTCCAGGAGCAATTGCATCGATTTTTTGAGCTGCCAATAGAGCGGAATAGGCGTCTAGGTTTTCCCCAAAACCTGAAGCAGGATTCCGTTCCACTTTTAATCCTTCGGAAGCCAGTTTCTCTTGATAACTTCGTATTTTTGGCATCACCTTAGGTGTGAACTTCGGCGACAATTTTTGATATGCTGGCAAATTTTCTTCTGGATATGCTGGCAAACTTTCTTCTGGGTTAGAAGGATTACCACACAATCTAAAGCAATTAAAAAGGCCATCCCAAAGTCTTCGAAGGCAACTTTGAGATGCCCGAAGGCAACCTTGAGGTGCCTCTGGGAGTCCTTCAGATGGCAAGTTTGATGCGGTGCTACAACTAACAGTTGAAGTGAAACAGCCGAAACCTATTGATAATATTTTTTTATGTAATTTATTCATAATGCTTCGCATTATAACATGTTTTTTGTCAATACAATAAAAAAATAAAAATTTTTAATATTTTTTATTCAAAGGATAACATGAGTAATTCAATAGTGTCGACTCCATAAGGTTTAGATTTTGAGACCTTTACCTTTTGCAAACACTCGTCTAGGTAGTTTCCAAAAATGAAGCGAGATCGGAGAAGTCGCTAAATCCTCTGTCTGGCATAAAAGGTCCTGAAAATGGATTTATCCTTGGAAGCCACCGTCTCTGATAATCATCCACATAATGGACTGTTACATTTTGAGGAGTAATGACTTGATAGTGGGCACAAGCCCCGGAACCGCGAAGGTAAATCCTAACAGTTATTGCAGCACTGGGATTGAAGTCACGGGTAAAAGGCCCGTAGGGAGTTTCACCGGCCAAAATAATGCGCCATCCCAGATATTGTGCTATAGTCCCCAAAAACTCCATGTTTAAAGGCACATCAATATTCGGAATTTGTTCCCTTAAGTTTGTAGCAAACTGACAAACTTCGGTGTAAGTAATAGAAATGTTTCCTTCTGTTCCAGGAGCAATTGCATTGATTTTTTGAGCTGCTAATAAAGCAGAATATCCGCATAAATTTTCTTGAAAAGCTGAAGTCAAATCCCATTCCATTTTTAGTCCTTGCGAAGCTAGCCCTTGTAAGAAGGGGCTTAGTGCTTGTGGGGCTGCTGGTACTCGTGGGAAGGCTCTCGCCATTGGTCTGTCCGGAGCTGGCTTCAGTTTGAGTTGATTCCATCTATTTTTACAACTATTATCAGATCGATTACCGGCAATTAGAAGTGAAATATTATCCCACTTAGGACCGTACTGTTCAACCAGCTTTATCAACAGACGATCTTCTTCTGGAACCCAAGGCAGCGGAGGTGGAAGTGGATTTAGATGGCGTTCCCATCGCTCTCGGCATTGTCTCGCGTCTCGATTTGGCATTAGGGCGGCGACTTCGGACCATTTAGTTCCATGCTGACTCACGAGAAGACGTAGTAGTTCATTTTCTTCTGAAGTCCACGAGACTTTTGCGAGAAGGCGTAGTCGCTCATCTTCTTTTCCAGAAAAATCCGACGCGGCGGTATAACTAACAGCTGAGATGAAACAGCCGAAACCTACTGACAATATTTTTTTATGTAATTTTTTCATAACATTTCGCGTTATAATGCATTTTTCATTAATTCAAGGAAAAAATACGAAATATTTCAAATATTTCTTATGGAAAAGATCAAAACTATGAAGGTAAATCCCGGCAATTTTTGAGTCACCGGGATTGTATTCCTGAGTAAATCAATGAAAACATTAAAGTTTTCGAACAAGTTCATCCTCTCGAATAGGATCATCATCCACATAACGGACTGTTATATTTTGAGGAGTGACGATTTGATAATGACCACTTTCACAACCACAGCAAAGGTAAATCCTAGTGATTTCTGGTTTATCGGGATTGTATTCCTGAGGATTATAAATTTGACGATCAGTGTAATTTGTGATATACAAAATAATGTGCAACCCCAGGAATATTGCTATATTTTCCAAATGTATTATATCTAAAGGTTCACCAATGTTACCAATATCAATACAATATCTTTGCAAATTTCCGTGTAACGTTTCAAAAAATTGACGCACTTCGCTGTGTTTAATTATAATAGTAACGTTTCCTTCCATCTCTGGAGGTATTTCATTGATTTTTAGAGCTGCTAATAAAGCAGAATATCCGCATAAATTTTCTTGAAAAGCTGAAGTCAAATCCCATTCCATTTTTAGTCCTTGCGGAGCTAGCGTTGCAATAAATTCATCCCGTCGCCTTCTTTCTTCCCCTTTCCAATCTGGTTTTAAACGGAAGGCTGAAAGGCCTGGCGTGGCGGTTCCGAAAAAACTTGGCACAGCGGTTCCGAAAAAACCTGGCACAGCGGTTGGCGTGACCCTAGAAGAACCTGGCGTGGCGGCTGGGGTTGCGGCGGTTCCAAACAAACTTGGACCTGGCGTGGCGGCTGGCGTGACCCTAGAAAAACCTGGCGTAGCGGTTCCGAACAAACTTGGCACAGCGGTATAACTAACAGCTAAAATTCATAACGATTCGCATTATAACATATTTTTTATTAATTCAATAAAAAATATAAAAATTTTTAATATTTTTTACTCAAAGGATAATATGGGTAATCCACCGAAATCATTTCGCATAATATATATTATGTCTTATTTTTATATTATGGAATATGGAAGCCCTGGGCGAAACTCACAAATTTTATTGAAAAATCTTTTTCTTCGATAGGGTTTTCGAAAGAAATGTTGAATGACTTTCTTCGACGCTATGTTTTTTCCCCTTTGAAATATTCTTTCATGGGATTGAAATTCGCGCTTCAGGATCGCGCCTTTTCCTTCGAGGTTTTACTTGGATTAGTTTTTTTCCCATTTCTCATCGTTCGATTTTGGCATACTCTGGAACTTTTGCTCCTATCATTGGGCTATTTTATAATACTCATCGCGGAAACAATTAATTGTGCCATTGAACAGGTGGTCGACCTCACTTCACCGGAAATTCATCCACTTGCTAAACGAACAAAAGATATCGCCAGTACCGCCGTACTCCTCGCGCTTTTTAACTTCGCATTGATTTTAATCTATTCTTTCTTCAATTAAAATCCAATGAACGAAACCATTCAGTTACTCCTCGTCCTCCAAAATTATGACATGCGCCTCATTGAATTGGAACGCAATTTGAATGATATTCCACAAAGTATCGCTGACTTGGAAGTAGCTATTGCCCAATGGAATCGGAAAATTACCCAGGAAAAAGAACAAATCCAAAACATTAAACTGGAAATACAAAAACTAGAAAAAGAAATCTCATCGTCCGAAGAAACAATCGCTACCTGCAAATATAAACTTGCATTCACCAAAAATCCTAAAGAATCCGAAAACTTAACCAAGAGAATCGAAGAGGAACAAAATAAAATATCCCAGTGGGAAGAATTATCCCTCCATAAAATGTTCGAACTCGACGACAAAAAACTTTCCACCTCAGAACAAATCGCTCAAGACGAAATTCTAAAAATCCAAAATGAACGGGAACATCAACAACAACGAACCCTAGACTTGGAAAAAAATAAATCCGAAATCAAAAATAAAATCGCAGTCATGCGTAAAGTTTTACAAGAAAATCATACCCATTGGCTTCATTACTACGATAAAACAAAAAAAGCAATTCATAAAATGCCCTGCGTTGTCGAACTTAACCCCGGTAATTTTTGCGGTGGCTGCCATCTGAAACGATCAGACTATAACGATCAAACGGTAGATTCCCATTTCCCCTTCATAATTTGCGAATCCTGCGCACGAATGATCATCACGCTACCAGAAGGGCTCTGCCCTCTGGACTCCTGCAAGGAGGCTTGATTATGGGGCTCCACCCCATACCCCGCAAGGAGTC
>JAIRLD010000081.1 GCA_031259665.1 Puniceicoccales bacterium
CAGGAGGCGGTGCCTCCTGGCGGGGATTCTAAGGGCGCGCAGCCCTTAGAACCTAGGGAATAAATTTTTCGCCGAGATCATTTATCGTAATTTCTCTTTGGCCCTTAGGGAGGAGGGCGATGACGCTTTCGCAGGTATTTTTCAATTCTCGGACATTACCTGGCCAGGAATAGTGTATAATTTTTTCCATGGTTTGGGTAGGAATTGCAGGAATAATTTCGAGGGCATTTTCGTGGCAAAAGTATTTGATATAGTATTGGAAGAGTAGCGGAATATCTTCCTTACGTTCGCGGAGTGGAGGCAATTTCAGTTCAACGACATTGAGCCGGTAGTATAAATCTTCGCGGAAGGCACCTTCGCGAATCATTTGTATAAGATTTTTATTTGTTGCGGAGATGATGCGCACATCGATGGGAATGGGATGCGTTCCACCGACGCGTTCTAAGGTCTTTGTTTCTAGGAATCGTAAAAGTTTCACCTGTGTAGTGGCATCGATTTCGCCGATTTCGTCGAGAAAAAGTGTTCCGCGATCGGCCGCTTCAAAATAGCCGATGCGCATTGCCATAGCACCCGTAAAGGCACCTTTTTCGTGGCCAAACAATTCACTTTCCAACAGGGTACTTGAAAGTGCCGCGCAATGTACGGCAACGAGTGGCTGATTTTTTCTCGAACTCGCCCTATGGATCGTCTGGGCTAAGATTTCTTTACCCGTTCCCGTTTCGCCGAAAACGAATACATTGGCTCGATTGTCGGCTACCTTGATCGCATGCTCTAAAACTCGTTTGAACGGAGAATTTTCCGAAACAATGACGTTGGAATCCGGAGCGTATGAATTTAAAGGATACGAGTAATCGGAGGGATTGAGGATGGGCGGATGGGTATTATAATTTGTGGCCTGTTTGAGGATGATTTTAAGTTTTTGAAAATTCAAGGGTTTAGTGACGAAGTCGAAGGCGCCATTTTTCATAGCTGCAACGGCCGTATCTACGTCACCAAACGCGGTCATCATTATGCCCGGGATATTTTTTCGAGCGGCGTACTGGACAATCGTCAGGCCGGAAGTATTACCGCCAAGACGCAAATCCGTAATTATTGCGCCAAAACGTTGTCCATCGATACACCGCAATGCTTCGTCAACACCCGATGCAAGGGAGACGTCATACTCCGCGGAGAGTAATTTTTTCAAAGCTTCGCGCGTATTTTTTTCGTCATCGACGATGAGCAATGAAGGGAGTATCATAACTTATCGCCGTCATCGTTATCATCGTCATCATCACCACTTTCGTCGGAGTTTTTACAAGACTCCATAACCTTTAACCAAACTTCCCGTAAATCGAAACAGGCAATGAGTGCATCGTGGAAGACGACATTAATTTTGAGCGTGTCCTTAGGAATTTTTTGAATGAGATCCATAGTAAAATTGAGAATTTGAAGGGCATTTTTAAAATGACAGACGGCTAGAGATTCGTCTCCGGCGTTCATACAGGAAATGCCGTAGAGTGCATTGCGTTCGCCGTTATTGAGCAATTGGGCATAAAGCCAGCAGAGTTTAAGATCCGTGGTTTTAGAGGATTCCAGATAAATTTCCCAATTTTTAGAGAGAAAGTGATAAAGTCCCCGCGTAATGGTTGTAACCGGGTGAGTATGGATCGTTTCCGGATCATTTTTATTGCGGAAAAAATTCCCTGGGAAAGATTCGCGTCCTTTTTTCATCCATCCCATTTGGATGGCGATATGCTCCATATGGTTGACGATATTGCGGGAAGAGACAAATAAATTTAGAAAGAGCGATACCTGTAGATCGGCTTTTTCGAGGTACAATTTCCAATCTTTTTCGGACCACTGACTATAAAAAAACTCGTCATCCTCGAAATTGTACGCATTTTCAAAATCACTCATTATCCCTTCACCATAAGACTCTCCTCCCCTTTGACTAGAAATATTTCTATAAAATTTATCTGCTATAAAATTGCAAGGGGGAATCCTTCCCCCTTGACCCCCTGTCAGGAGGCACCGCCTCCTGGACCTGGGTGCGGATTGGTCCAGTGGCTTCGCCACAGGATCAATCCGCAAGATTAAAAACTTGCCCGGCGCGTTGCGCCGGGCTGACTTATAATTGTATTGAAAAAAAAGACCACAATGAAGAAAATATCATTATTTCTACGGACACAGACCAATCGATTACCAATAAAACGAGCAACTATCCAAATAAAAGTTTGCCAAACTTCCAGTAAAGATCGAGCAAAAAATGACTTGCTTCGCTGAAATAATGTTTAAAAAGTGGCACATTAATCAGAATGAGTAACAAAAAACTCCCTACTTCAGAAAACAGCACAAACATTCCTTCCTTCATCATGATAATAATTTTTAAAATATGGGCCCCATCCAACGGTGGAATTGGAATCAAATTGAACAGGCCAAGCGAAACATTGATTTTTGTTCCAATTAAGCATAAATGACTTAAAGACTGATGCTTATCTTTAACTGCGAAACCCAATAGTAAAACGCATAAGCCCAGGATAAAGTTCAAAAGTGGCCCCGCTAAACTGCAAAGTACATCGCCCAATTTTTTGTATTTGAAGTTATCGCTATTGATCGTAACCGGACGTCCCCAACCGAGTAGCGCAATTTTCGATGGAGACAGAAACATAACCAACGGAATAACGAAGGTTCCCCAAAAACTAATATGTGCCAGAGGATTCAAAGTTACACGACCTTCGATGCGAGGAGTATCGTCTCCCAACCGGCTGGCTATCCACGCATGCCCCCACTCATGAATAGTTATTGCCAACAAAAACCATAAATAACACACAAAAAAAGCCTTCAAATCTTGAACCTCCATCAGTAACTGATATTGGCTCTAAAAATATTACTCAATTTGTAAAGCTTATTTTTTTGCACTCGAATAAAATTTGTTCCCTTTGTGAGGTTCTGCCCCACCCCCGCAAGGAGTCATGGACTCCTTGACCTCGTCTTTGCGGCCGAGCCCGGCGCAGAATGCGCCGGGCTCGGCCAGCAAGGTCAAGTCTTTGACCCTGCGGTTTTGGATCCAGGCCCAGGGGATGGATCCCCTGGCGGGGATTCTAAGGGCACGCAACCATTAGTTTAATTCCATTTGGGATCCTCGGGAAAATCATTGAGGAGCATGATGCCAGGATTTGTCTTCTCGATAATAGCATGCCACAGCGCATCACCACGTTCCTTCAAACCAAAAAGACTCCCAACCTTAACCGGATACCACCAGCCATTCAAAATTTCCGCAATAAGTTGAAAGGGTCCCCAACTCACATGCCCTAAAAATGACCGTACCTGAATCTCGTTCCCAATGTAGTCTAACCCCGCTACATCCGATTCCTGTAAATTATAGCGCAATTCAAAATAGTGATCATTCTTATGCCACATCCACGCCGAAATGGTAAGCTCATCCGCATTGATCGGCCCACCGTGATAAAGCGGTGAATTTAAAACCTCCGGTTCTTTATATATAACATCATAATTGTCTACCCAACGATTCAACGGCCGATTCAGTATAATTCCTGTCGCCCCTAAACCGTTACAGGATGTTAAAAAAACTATCGTATGCGTAAAATTCTTATCGCGCAATTTCGGCGTCGCTATTAAAAGTTTACCCACTAGGTTTATTGGATTTTCCATATTGTTTCTCCCCTCTTTTGAATGCTTTTTTTCCCGAAAGCAATATTCTCCTTCCATATCTTCTGGCCTCTCTGATCGAATAAGCGTTCAAAATAGGATAAAATCTTTAAGAAAACCCTAGAAAAAGGTCCTTCAATCAATCGAACTCTATTTTTTATACGCATCATGTAACCGAAAGAAATCCTTCACGCAACGATATCTACCAACACCCATGAGACACCAATGATACCGCACAGCGCGAGAATCTTTAGGCATTATATTGTACGCAAAAATTTTATCAACAAATATTTTCCAACAAATCTTACCCTGTCCCCAAAATATCTCAAATAACATTCTTTTAACGGCCAAAATATCCCAATTTCTCCATGAGTCTTCCCTGAAATTTTATTTTTTATACACATCGTGTAACCGGAGTAGTCCCACCGCACGATCATGCCCATCGACTACCGGTAAAACGTAGATGGAAGAATTCCCCGATTCCATGATGTTTAGCGCCTCTCCAAGGCAGGCCGAAGCCGTAACCGTCCGCGGCGTAGTTGTCATGATATCGCTCGCAAAAATTTGATCAATGGATCGATCAACCTTTAGGGCACGCCGAATATCGCCATCGGTAATGATCCCCCTTAATCGATCGTCTTCCTCCAAAATAAGCGCGCCTCCAAAAGGCTTCTCGGTCATCGCTATGACAACCTCACGCAATGTCTCACCTCCTCCCAGACAAGCTACCTCTTCCAACGGCGTCATAATATCTCCCACCGACAATAATAAATTGCGGCCAATTTGACCCGCCGGATGAATCGTCGCAAAATCCCTCTTCGTAAAATTCTTCGCCTTCATCAGCGCACAAACTATCGCATCACCCACCGCCAATGACGCTACCGCGCTCGTCGTCGGAACAATGCCAATCGGATCGTGCTCCAAATGTAAACCAATATCCACGGTTACATCGGCACTGTGCGCAAGTTCCGAATGAATGTTCGCCGTAATCGCAATAATTTTTGAATGAAATTGCTTCAAAATCGGAATCAAACGTAGTACCTCCTCACTTGTACCGCTCTTTGAAAAAATAATCGACGGATCTCCTTCCTCGTAAATCCCTAAATCGCCGTGTACCGCCTCGGCAGGATGAAGATAAACGGCTCGCGTCCCCGTACTGGTTAACGTAGCCGCAATCTTCTGCGCAATATAACCCGACTTACCCATTCCAACAATAATGACATGACCTCTGTGCGGTAGCAAAATTTCGAGAATTTTTTCCAACGGCCCTCTGATCCTTCGCCGTAAATCGCAAATCACAGCCTCTTCCCCCGCTAATACCGCCTCCGCCGCCACCAACGCCTCGTTCATATACTCATTCACAGCATCCCTTTACCTCTTTTCACCAAAAAAGCAAATGTTTTCCAGAGGGCTCAGCCCTCTGGACTCCCGCCAGGGGATGGTACCTCCTGGCAGGGGGTTCAAGGGGGAAGGATTCCCCCTTGCCTCCCTAAAACTTAGCGGCGGCACGGATAAGGCGATCGTTAATGGCGATACCAATATCGATTTTTTGTGGAATTTGGCAATAAATCGCATCAAAATTCATGTTATCTAGCCGTTGGAGTAAATCAAAAATATTGTGTGCAATTTCATTTAAGTTTCCGTTTTCGCTGAGCCAAAAAACGGTAGCTTTTTCCTCATTGATTATTTTTCGACTTTGAGCTTCTTCGCGGGAAAGGTAGAGAATAGCCGTTTTTAGGGCGCGATTTTCCTGGAAGTGAGGAATTTCTACTTCCGGTGATTGTTCGAATAGGCGCAATCGGGTTCGGGGACTATAATGTTGTTTTAACATTCCCGGCGCCGAGGGATCAGCACTGACTAATGGACGATAGGGGACAATTTTTTTGCCCAAAACATCTTCAATCATCTCCGCCGTAATCGCTCCTGGGCGTAAAATCGCAAAATGTTTGCCAGTTAGATCTAAAATTGTGGACTCCAGTCCAATGGTACAGGTGCCGCCATCCAAAATGTAGGGAATCTTATCTCCGATCGATGCCGATACGTGTGCCGCACAGGTTGGACTCAGATAGCCGAAAGGATTGGCACTGGGAGCTGCTAGAGGACCCGACTGGCGTAAAACTTCCCGAAAAATCGTATGTGCCGGCAGGCGAACCGCCACTGTTTTTTTACCGGCGGTAATGATATCTGAAACGCTTTTTCGTTTTTTCAACAGGAAAGTTAGCGGTCCTGGACAAAAAGCATCTACCAGACGATATACTCCATTGAATAAATCGTCACTAATCTGGACCAAATTCAATAGAGAAGATAGATCCAAAACATGCACAATAAGCGGATCGACAAACGGCCGCGCTTTTACCTCAAAAATCCTCCGCAGCGCCACATCGTCACTAATAATTGCCGCTAACCCATATACCGTCTCTGTCGGTAATGCAACCACCTCCCCCGACCGTAGTGCATCAACCACAAGCTGAATGGATACCCCACTCGACGGTAAAATCTCTGCTCCCACAGACACTACTTCATCAGCAACATATTGCGCGCTCGTTTAACCATACGGGTAATATGCCGCTGTTGACGTGCACTGAGACCGGTATATTTTTTAGGTAAGATTTTTCCCGTTCCCGTAACATATTGCAATAGCACCTTCGCTTCGCTCCAATCAATTTCCAATGGTGAAGGGGTCGATATTTTTTTCTCTGTCGAAATATCCATACTGATTTATAGACAATGCATCATTGATTCAAAGTCAAGGGAAAATTGCTGGGGCCCCGCCCTCTCGGCGCTTCGCGCCGAGAGGGCGGGGCTGAAAAGAACTAAAAGAAAAAAACTCGACCCTTGCGGCCGAGCTAGGCGCAGAATGCGCCGGGCTCGACCGCCAAAGGAGGTCAAGGAGTCAATGACTCCTTGCGGGGTGTGGGGCAGAGCCCCACAGAAATCACAGCCTTACTCTTTGCGAACTTTGATTCCAATTCAATATGAAAAAAAATGTTCCAAATACCGCACAAATCCCAAAAAATAGAAATACCGCATCCCATCCCCATCGGTCCGCTACAAACCCTACCCCTACTCCGGAAACCGCTCCACCTAAATATCCAAATGTCCCTGTTAATCCATTCGCCGCCGCCGCCGCCCGTTTAGAACCTAATTCCGCTCCCGATATTCCAACCAATGTCTGTGGTCCGTAAATGAAAAAGCCCATTAAAAATAAAAATACCGTGTTCACAATCTGCGATGAACTCGATATCCTCCAAAATAGAAATAAAAGCGTGATGAGCAAAATCATAAAGTAAAAACTCGTCCGGTTCCGCTGCCCTTTAAATATCCGGTCCGATGTCCATCCCGCAAGTACTCCACCAAACGCTCCTGTTAACTCGAATAGCGCAGATTGAGCCCCGGAACTTAAAATCGAAGCTCCACGCGCTTCCTGTAAAAACGTCGGCGCCCAATTGAAAAATCCCATGCGAATGATGTAAACAAAAAAATTCGCTATACATACGTACCAAAGTGCCCGGTTCGGTAAAATATGCTCCAGAAAAATCTCCCGAAATGTAACCTCCGGTTCTTCACTGTGCACCGCAACCACCTCTAACCCCTCCTTCTCTTCGATGGACGGTAACCCCAACGACTCCGGCGTATCCCGCAGACGTTCAAACAAAATACCCGCCAAAAGTAAGGCAATAACCGCCGGTACAATGAAAACGGAACGCCAACCAAATGTCTCCAATAACCACGACCCACCTAGTAAAATCGCAATACTTCCAAATTGATGGGATGCATTCACTAGGCCCCAACGCGTTCCCAGGTCCCGTGGCGCATACCAATGGGTCATGAGACGCGAAACCGGTGGCCAACCCATAGACTGAAAAATACCACTCAAAGCGTAGAGTAGCGCAAAAACAAAAATGGAACTCGAAAGGCCAACGCAAAGAGCACAAATCGCTGACCCAATTAATCCAATCGACATGAAATAACGCGCGTCGGTCCGATCACAAATCACCCCGCTAATAAATTTCCCTACGCCGTAAATAATCGAAAATAGAGAAAATACCCAACCGATTTCCGAACGCGAATAACCAAAATCCCGTAACATTTCCGGAGCCGCAACAGTAAAATTCTGGCGCACAATATAAAAGGTCGCATATCCCAAAATGAGCGAATAAAGCAACCGCCTGCGCCAATAGCGATATTGCCGGTTGATGTATACCATATGCATGGCTGAACCTGCCCTTTGCTTCCTTACCTTCCGTACCTTGGTCACCGCGTAACTCATGTCTCAATCCTTGGACTATTTTAATCCTCTGCAATGCGTTTGCTGAAAATAATTTTTTTTTCAAATAAATTTTCCGAACTTACCCAATTTATGCAAAAAATAATGCCCATTTGGAAAAATTTTCTTGACTCTTTATTTGTGGGGCTCTGCTTGCCCAGAGGGTTCCGCTCTCTGGACTCCCGCAAGGAGGCTGTTTGTGGGGGCTCCGCCCCACACCCCGCAAGGAGTCAGTGACTCCTTGACCACCTTCGGCGGCCCAGACCTGCGCAGTATGCGCAGGTCTGGGCCGCAAGGTCAAGTTTTTTCTTTTAATTCCGCGCCACCCCTGCGCAAATTGCACAGTGGTGGCGCGGAATTTAATCTCTTTTTTCTTTTTCAGGCCGCCCCGCGGCGTAGCCGCGGGGCGGGCTTTTGGCCCCCTTGCGGTTTCATTCAGTGGCAATGCCACCGAATGAAACCGCAATCCAGGTCCAGGGGATGGATCCCCTGGCAGAGGGGCAAGGGGGAAGGGTTCCCCTTGCTATTCGTAACGAATTTGTCTGCTAAGAATAGCCGCTAAGATGATTAAAAATAACGCCAAAGGGGAGTCGAATAAATCGTTGGAACCGAAAATGGGACGTGTGACCGGAAAAATAGCACAATTTTTGAAAATCGTTAGGGGGAAAATAACTCCGGCGTGAAGACCTATGGCCGCTGTGAGCTTTTGGGTATAAAAGTAAACCGATGCAAGTAGGTAACCCAGGGAGAAGATGATCAAAAATTTGAACCAGGAAATGCCGACGAGCGAATGAAAAATAAGTTCATAGAGGCAATAGAAGCCGTTGGAAAAAGTTGTTGGCTCCTGGGTTACGAATAGGGAGTACGTGGGGCGGAAATGAAGGTAGGCAAAAATGAATGCCGATGCGGTAAAAGCTAACACCGGTCGCATTTTGTCCAATAGAAACCTAAAAATGAATCCACGGAATAACCATTCTTCCAGTAGGGCAATCAGGAGTGCTCCCAGTAATGCTTTTGTTAGAAAAAATAGGGAAGGTGTTTCCCACGTGAAATCTAGAAATAACATTTTAGCGCCAAATATCCCGACAACAAACCATATACCATGGATGAAGAATGGGCAAAAAACTTTACGGTTCGGGTAATCGGGAAGCGAATTTATTTCCTGTCGGTATATTTTCCACAGAGCAGGGAAAAAGAAGAATAATGCAATGAGCCGAATGCGGTCAAAAAAAACGACGAAGCCTTTGCGAATGAGGTAGGTATTGAGTGCATCTGGGGATTGCTTATGCCAATTGACAACGCAATTAAAAATCAAAGGAGTTGCGATAGCTGCGATCAATAACGAACAGAAATAGAAAAGTAATAAACGCAAAATGGGTGAAGTGATCAAGTGCTTGCGTTGCAAGGGATTTCGGATTTTTTTGGAGGTGAGTGACATAAAATAATTCAAATGGACGATAAGTTTTCAAATCTTTTGTCAAATTTTAAGAGAAATGCGATTGGCCAAATTACACGGGAGTTGACACGATTTTTTTGTTAGGCATGCTGGGATTGATATGAAAGTGCTCGTAACGGGTGGCGGTGGATTTTTGGGCTGTCACATTGTCGAATTACTCCTGAAACGGGGATACTCGGTACGCGCAGTCGGTCGCCGTGGGCAACCGATATTGGAATCGCGCGGGGTCGAATGTCTCAGGGGAGACGTTTCCTTTCAGGACGATGCGGACAGGGCCGTTCGGGGTGTCGACGCCGTTTTTCACGTCGCAGGCCGAGCATCTCTCGATATGGATTTTCACGCCTATTACAATACGAACGTTATGGGTACCAAAAATATCATCCACGCCTGTGAGCGCTACGGTGTTTCTAAGCTGGTCTATACCAGCACACCGGCCGTCGTCTTCAACGGGAAGGATTTTTCCGGGGGTGACGAAACGCTTCCCCTTTGTAAACGTTACCACTGGTACTATTCCCGAACGAAGGCCATAGCCGAAGAGTATGTTTTAAAGCATAATTCTGAACAATTGAAAACTGTCGCACTTCGCCCTCATCTCCTTCTCGGCGAAGGAGATCCACACCTCATGCCGAAAATTATACATTCCGTAGAAAGGGGCAAGCTAAAGATGATTGGCGAAGGTAAAAATTTGGTGGATATTACCTTTGTGGACAACGCGGCCTATGCCCACCTCCTCGCATTCGATGCGCTCGAAGGGGAGAAAGTCTGTGGAAAAGCTTATTTTATTGGTCAGGAAAGGCCGGTTAACCTATGGGAATTTATCAATACGGTTCTCAAGAATGTGGGATTACCGCCAGTAAGAAAGCGAATATCCTTTCGTCGGGCTTATCTTGTGGGGAGAATGATGGAAACGTGGTACCGATATTTTCGTCGGTCGAAGATGCCGCCGATGACGCGGGCACTGGCCGTAGCGTTAAGTAAGGACCATTATTTTTCCCACGAGCGAGCCCAGGAGGATTTAGGTTATACGCCGCAGGTTACGATTGAGCAGGGGTTGAGCAGTCTGATCAAGATATTGCGCGTACAGGTAAAAGTTTTAAAAATTCCAAACTATTCATTGGGGTAAAATGGGTGTAGTCCGAAACATTTTAGGGGTTTCCTGTTGTACGTTTTTATCGCGTCTATCGGGGCTTTTGCGGGACGTCCTCATTTTTTCGTCCCTTGGAACAGGAGAATTAAACTCTGCATTTTTACTCGCCTTTACCATACCGAATCTATTTCGTCGGCTTCTGGGCGAAGGGGCATTGAATTCGGCACTCATCCCGATTTTTTCCGACGAGTACCATAGGCATGGTCGGGAGCAGGCTTTTATTCTCCTCAACAAGGTCCTATCGCGGCTCATCTGTGTGTTGGCGGGGATCATTGTAATCGGTCTCATATTTTTAGTGGGCGGTATTTTTTACGAGCACACATCGGAACGATGGCGAGTTTGTTTTGTACTGAGTGCAATTTTATTGCCCTATATGTTTTTCATTTGCCTTACGGCGGTTCTTTCGGCGATACTAAATGTTTTTGACAAATTTTTGTTAGCGGCTAGCAATTCAATTCTGCTGAACGTGAGTATGATTTTGGCGGTAGTGGTCAGCATTTACTGGGGAGAAAGTGCATGTGTTTACGGTCTATGTTTAGGGGTTTTAATCGGTGGAGCATTGCAGATGGCATCGCTATGGATAGGGTTAAAGCAATATGGTTGGCGATTTCGGTTTGACCGGGGTAGTAGTGGGCGCATAAATGAATTCCAGCGATTATTTTTCCCTGGAGTAATTGGGGCAGCGACGGTACAGGTCAACATAGCGGTTTCGCGACTACTGGCATATTTTGTAAGTAGCAGTGCGGTTTCGGTACTATACCTAGCGAATCGTTTGACAGAGTTACCAATGGGCATTTTGGTGATTGCGGTGATGACGGTTATTTTTCCGCGCCTATCGAATTTTGAAGCGCGGGGTGAGAAGGCATTACTGCGGGTGGAATTTGGGCGAGGAATTTTCATGATTTTAGTGATCATACTCCCGGCAACGGTAGGTCTTTTAGCCTTGGACCGAACGATTCTCGATCTACTTTTTCACTGGGGGCAATTTGGGGTACAGGATATGGATCGGGTACTACCGGTACTACGCATTTTCATTTTTTCGCTACCGTTCTACGCGCTATCGACCCATTTTATTCGCGGCTATCACAGCAAAAAGGACACGATAAGGCCGATGATTTTTTCGTTTATCAATTGTGCGACGAACATAATATGCACGATTGGTTTCATGTTTTACTTTGAGGCGGTAGGAATTGCCCTAGCGAATTTGTTATCGGTAATTTTCCAGATGTTTTTGCTCTACATGGGGTTAAATCGGCGCTATGAAGAATTTCGGATACCGATTTTGACGGTAAAATTTTTCAAAGTGTTAGCCGTAAGTCTACTGATGGGGGCAATCGTCGTCGGGCTCGATCGAGTTTCAGCCATATATTTTTTTGGTAAGATGCGTGATATGGTGAGTTTGAGCATCAATGTGCCGTTGGGCATTGTGATTTATTTTGGGCTTCTCTATTCACTATTGGGACAAAAAAATCTAAACGAATTGAAACCGCTTATCACGCGACTGGTCAAGAAACTTCGAAAAAATTAAAAACAAGGGGGAATCCTTCCCCCTTAAACCCCCTGCCAGGGGATCCATCCCCTGG